>JAUICT010000209.1 GCA_030429325.1 Bacteroidia bacterium | reverse complement strand
ATTTTAGGGTCATCCGGTTTTTGGACGATGATTGCCGATTGGGTGCTTGAAGGGTCTCCATAAAGCCCTGCTCCGTTTACCATGACATCATGGTTTTTGTTGAAGACCCGAATACCGTCCGTATATAAAATAAGGTTGCCCGAAGCGTCCGATAGAGAGGCACAACCCTCTAAGGTGTTAATTCTACTATCGGTAAGGGAAGTGACGCTCCCATCATTGTTGAACTGTATTCCAGCACCCTTTCCAAAGTACCAACGGGAAGTTTGTCCCTGACCAAAAATAGAAAGAGGGGATAGGCAAAGAAATAGAATAAATAAGTATTTACTTAGCATCCAGCATAATGAGAGTATCTCACAAGATACTACAAATCACGCTTTTTGAGGAGTAGGTAGGACAAATAGATGAATACTGCCGTCCAAAAGATGACGATCAAGAACTCGTACCAATAGGTATGGTAGTCAAACCGAAGGTTTTCACCAATTTGGTCACCAATATTCTGTACCGCTGAAAGCCGGGTTCCCGGTTCTTTGATGAGGTTCATCATGGATTCCAAGGGAAAGAAGTCCTTTACTTTTTTTGCGGCGGGCCAACTCATGACCTTCCAGCCCAACAAACCAAAGATGACCTGTTCCAGAATGGTCCATAAAATCAAGAAGCCCAAGGCAAAAGCCGATCGTTTCACCAAAATGCCCAAGAAGAGACAGAAAGAGAAAAATCCGACCAACTTCACAAAAAAGGCCAATAAGAACTCCAAATCCGAAAAAATGATGGAGAGTTCGTTATAGTCGGAATAAATCAATCCCAAAATCAAGGATACCACAAACACAAAAACCGTTGAAATTAAGGCAAAGGAAACCACGGTGAGCACCTTGGACAATAGAAATTCCTTTTTGGATAAGCCATCAATAAGGTTTTGTTTGATGGTTTTATTGCTGTACTCATTGGCCATCATGGAAACAATGACAATAGCCAAAAACAGTTTAAAAATGGCAGTGACGAAGGTATTGAAGTGCCATATATAGGGGAAATTAAATATTCCTTGGTCGGCCAAATGAAACTGGACCGGGCCAATGTCGAACTTTATTGCCGCAATCAATGCTATAGAAGTAAGCAGCACAAAATAGGAGATGATAAGAACCTTACTGGCTCTATTGTTCCAGAGTTTTATGAATTCTATTTGTAGTAGACGTACCATTTCGTAATTAGGTTAGTTGTTTTTGGTAAGGCTTAAAAATTGTTCCTCCAGACTTTCCTTGCGCTTTACCAAATGGGAAAGCACAATGCCTTTTTCAAACAACATTTTGTTTAGGGACTCCGCGTCCATTTCTTCTTTGAGGTAGGCACTAAGGGTGCCGTTAAAACTGTTGATTTTTCCAAAACTGGCATGGATTTCCAATAGTTCTTTCAGTTTTCCCATATCTGCTGAACGAAGCTCGAAAAAGCCGTGACTTGCCATCATTCCATCTACCGGTCCTGAATATAATTTTTCCCCTTTACGCAGGATGACAACATGTGAACACACTTTTTCAACTTCGTCCAACAAGTGGGAAGCCAATAAAATGGTAGTGCCTTGGCCTGCAATTTTTTTGATGATTTCCCGTATCTGGTGGATGCCTTGTGGGTCTAAGCCATTTGTGGGTTCATCCAAAATGAGGATTTCAGGGTCGTTAAGCAGGGCGGAGGCGATGGCCAAACGCTGTTTCATCCCTAGGGAATAGGTCTTGAATTTACTGTCTTTCCTGTCCCAAAGACCGACCAATTTCAGCTTTTCTTCAATTTTGGCACTAGGAACCTCCTTAATCTTGCACACCAGTTTTAAGTTTTGGATGGCCGTCATGTACGGGTAAAAATTGGGGCGCTCTATAATGGCTCCCACTTTTTTCAAGGCCTCATGGGTCGAAGAGGAACCATCAAACCAACTAAAATCACCGGAAGTGCGGTTCACCACATTTAAAATAATGCCCAAAGTAGTGGACTTGCCACTGCCATTGGGGCCTAATATGCCATAAACATTACCCTTTTCTATGGTAAAGGACAGGTCGCTTACAGCCGTTAGAAGACCAAATTTTTTGGTGAGATGATTTACAGTGAGTATAGTCTCCAAGACGGAATCGTTTTTTGATTTGTTTATAGTAACTTGACGAGGTATTGCACAATTTGTTACAAAATAGGAAAAGAATGTCCGAGGAAAAACTAATGTCCAAGAAAAAGCCTGCCTATCCGATTCAAAAAAAACTGGATAGTTATCTCCATAAATACAATAGAAAAATAGAAATTCCCATTTTTTATGATGATTTGCTCCGTTTTTCTGGATCTGTGGTGGTCTACGATGCCAACGAAGAGGACACACTCTGGGTAAGGGTATATTATTCCGATTTTGATCGGAAAGAAATCGATATGAGCCTTAAGCAAGTATATTCCATTTTGCATTCAGATGGTAGTGACCGCATTTTGGAATATTTAAATGTAGATGCCATTGATTTTTGCACCTTTGGTAATTCTAAACCTTTCCGTATCAAAGTGCGGAATATCCTCAACGACAACTACACCTATTTTTATGTAAAGAAGACCGATGCATCACGGGTATATGGTCTGGAATTGGAGCATATGCTCTCCCCATACAACCTTAACTTTTTGGTCTATAAGGGAACGCTTATCGAGGAGCATATCGCAGGAATTCCGGGGGATGTCTTCATCAAGGACATGCTGCCCAAATGTTCCGAA
The DNA here is from genome assembly GCA_030429325.1 of Bacteroidia bacterium. Lineage (GTDB taxonomy): Bacteria > Bacteroidota > Bacteroidia > Flavobacteriales > Flavobacteriaceae > Flagellimonas. The sequence goes on along the minus strand of JAUICT010000209.1, from coordinate 2,227 downwards.
TCCGAGAAGGCGCAATTGGCCAAGGAGTTTGTGAAGTTCAATGAGCGTTGCATGATTCGCTTATTGGGCGATATGCGCTCCTACAACTATGTCATTGTCCCTGTCCATGATTTTGACCATGTGGTGTACCGCATCCGGGCCATTGATTTTGATCAACAGTGCTTTGAAGGAAAATTTAAGGTGTACCTGCCCCAATTCTTCAAGGAAAATTTAAAGATGGTGGAACTGGTGACCAATAAATTACAGGAGTATTCCGTGGATCAATATAAAATTGAGGAACGGTCCATAGTGGCCAAACGTATCATCAGTTCCGGTACCCGAATCAAACGATTGATCAACAGTGTTAAAATCGATGAGATTTCGTTGCCTCAAAATGTCGAGCTTTTAAAGGGTGAACTACAGGATTTTACCCACGATATTGAGTTTAAAAAATGCAAGAACATGGGCGAAGTGCTGGCCACTGCCTTGGATTTTGTGAAACGGAATTATGAGGATGTAAGTATGAAACAGATTATTGAGAAGAAATTCTAGCTCTTCTGTTCCTTGTTGAAATACACCAAATAGTAGTACATCTGTCGTTCCTCGTCCCAACCTTTTTCCACAAATTTTTGAGCGGATTCAGGATTGATGAAGTCCATTTTTATTTGGATGTTGGTGTCCAGATTGATGACATTCTTGATTTTTTTTCTGGCATCGGATACGGCCTTGTTGGCGATATCAAAATTGGAAACGTCCTCAATGCTATATTTTGGACCTTTTTCAACCTTGTAGTGTTTGAACTCGGGAATCAATTCCGGGTTTTCCATCACCTCATTTAAAAAAGAGGTTTCCTCAAAGGCATCGTTCTTGGCAAAGTGGTTTACCGCACGGTTCATGAACAGTACTTCCTGCTGCTTGTCCTCGGCGGGCAATACCACATCCTTGGCAAAGTTCTGGCAGAACTTGAGGTAGTTTTTGGTGTAAAAGTTTTCATCGGTCAGGGGAACAAGGCCCAAAAAGTTCTCTAACCAATATTTGGCATCATAACGATTACTGTCAACGGACAGCACTTTGAACCCTTCTTCCTTTTCCATGTTGAAAATGATGCAACCTTTATCCAGTTTGTTGATGTTGATTCCTTGGCGGATCAAGATTTCCAGATTCTGCTCCTTTTCCTGAAATTGAAGGAAATCATGTTTTAACTCACTTTTAAAAATGCCTACGGCATCGGTCTTTTTATTGTCGATGACCATGTCCGAAAAATGAACCACATACACTTCCCCGCTTTTGATGTGGGGGTGGTTGGATTGTTCAAACAGGTGACTCGTAATTTTTTTTGAGGCCTCATGTGCCGTTCCGTGGTCCAAGAACAATTCAGCAACCGATTTGTACACTTCGTTGAACTCCAAATCTACATCATTGAAAAATCTAAAGTAGTTTTCTTCCTTCTCCCGAAAAGGCTTAAAGAAGTATTCTTTGAGCAATCCTGCCATTTCATCATTCAAGGAAAAAGGCTCCGCGGATAAAAAGGCGGATTCGTTTTTGCTCTTGTTGCCCACTCTGTGGAGGGATATACTTTCAATTTGGGCGGAATATAGGTTTAGCATTTTTTAAGTTAGGAGTTAGGAGTTAGGAGTTAGGGGTTAGGGGTTGTTAGTTCCAGTTTTCGTCAAAATCCATGTCGTCATAACTGTCCAGAAGATTGTCAAAATCAACGGAAGCATCAGGGTCGGATTCAAACTTTTTTTCTGGGGGAGAATCAGGGAGTTCCCCAAAACTGAAGAGGACATTGGGATAAATTCTTCCATCTTCCTTGTCCACAATATCGGCCAATTCCACAAAAAAGGTCCACATGCTGAAAAAGTCGTACACATAGATCATCTTTGGGGTCTTTTCGGTCATGACATCGTCCAATGCGGTTTCGTTCATCAACCGGACATCGGAACCGTTCTCGCTCATATCGAACAAGGCGATTTCCTCATCTTGGTTCCATTCCTCGTCACAGGTATAAAAAGAGGCCATTTCACCACCTTCAAAACCAAAGGCTTGGGTTATGGCATTGTGAAATTCTTCCAACGTGTTGTTATCCTCAATTTCAATGTCCCTGAAGATATCTTCCTCAGCATCAAGAATAATCCTGATCTTATAAATCATCCAAAAAATTTTAGAGTGGGCACAAATTTACGACAAATAGGTGTTATTTGGTGAACCGATGCAAGGTAAAGGTCATGGCCGCCAACAGGAAAAA
>JAUICT010000208.1 GCA_030429325.1 Bacteroidia bacterium | reverse complement strand
TTCCTAACACGGAAGGCATTTATCTTTTGCTTGAAAGTGTTGTGCTTACTGGTTTCAAAAGAAAAGTCCAATCGAGAAATAAATGCACCGCTTTCGGCACTTCCCACGATGGTGTTTGTGGAAATCTCCAAATTGCCCTCAATTTGGTGGAACTCTTCTTGGGTCATGACCATGTTCTCGTCCACGTCACTCGGATTTAATGTAATCAGGGCATAGGTGTATTTGGTTTGGTTATCAAGTTTGGGGATGGAGAAATTCAATCGCTTTTGGGAAGCTACATACTCAAAATCTGCTTTTATTCTGTTTCCCGCCTCGTCCAGAAAATAGAGTTCGTCCTTATAACCGTTCCCAAAGAGGTAGGCCTGGCCCATATTCAACTGTACGTAACCCAAGTTGCTTTCTTTGGGCAGCATATATTTTTGTTCCACTACTGGATACATATACTGAATATTTTGATAAGGGATATTGCGGGGGGCATCGCCCGTTACAAATCGAACTTCTTTTTCCTCATATACGGGTTGCCCATTATCGGTAACAGGTATCCAATTACTGCCCATTTGCTTTTCAAAGGACACTTTAACCTTCACTTGGATTTCCTGCTCGGGCGGCAAAATTTCAAAGGATTTAAAGGTGGCCAAATCTTGGGTTTCATTGTATTCGATTTCCCCGTCAATGGGACTGCCCTCTGAGATTACCAAAAGTTCTTGCAAGTTCATACGGTAACTCTGTCTGCCCATTTCATCCTCAATTTGCATGACACTTCCTACCGGAGCATTGAACGCCACCTGTATGGCCTCAAAAACATCAACGTCCTTAAATCCATCCCTTGGGGAAATATCAGAAATCATCACAATATCCTGCAATCCGGACTTCCCTACAATTTCACACTCCTCACCTATTACGACCTTAAGTTTGGTTCGAATGCGTACAAGCCCCAAGACCCGAACATCTACCCCTGCATATCCTTTCATATACCATGGGTTGGGCAATTGAGCTTGGGCCAGTACTGCTAGACCAGCCTTCAGAATCGGAACACGTTTGTTCATACCGAACAACTTGATTTGTGCTCCTATTTCTCCCTGAAGGTAAGCATACAGTTGCCCTGTGGCATACCAGCCATCCATACCCAATGGCCCTGATTTTCCCAAACAATGTGCATCGCCAAAGTCCCGCATCATTAGATCAAAACCCACTCCAGCTCGTACACTGGCGTACACGATGCCCCAATCAATTTCTTTTCCTACCTCAAATGAAGCACCAAAAGCATATCCCGCTCCTTCGGCCAGTTCTTGGTTAAAATTTCTGTTAAACGATAAATCATCTTCACTTAAATTGAGGATTTCTATGACATTATATGGCGGTCTTGCGGGGTCGGGCAGAATGGTTCCCGTCATAAAATACATATCTATTCTGGCCGTGAGCGGCCCAATGGGTATGCCTTGTAGCCCAAATCGCTTGGTAGGGGTCCCTACATAAATGTACCAGTCGTCCGGAGCGTTATAAAACTCCAAATAGCCCAATCTGTTCTTTTCTCCCGCTCCCTTAATCGGACCAGCGTTCAAAAAAACATCGAACATGCCCCAGTAGGTCCTGTTCTCAAAATCAAAATCAATGGCGACCTGGGCCGCAAAAAGTTCTTCACCAGTAAGCACTTCGGGGAAAACATGATCAGCAAAGTATTGAATGCCTTCGCGGTCTATGGAAAGTTCGTGGAAATTGGACAGCGATTGTTCTTTGTCAGCAACATTTTGTTGCATATCGTCAACCGACCCAAAAGGATCTCTTGAGTTTCCTCCTCCTTGTATCAAAGCTGCTGCCCCATAGAACCCCAATCTGCTCACCCCTCCTCCGTTGGCGGTTGAGTTAAAACTCATTTCAATGGCGGCCAAACCAGTAAAAGAAGCTCCTTTTTTTACCTCAAAAGCCGCCAACGCTTTAAAACCAAGCCCTATGTTTTCATCTGGGGCATAATAAATGCCTGACATGGAGCCAGCTTCATCATTCAATCCGGATTTTCGCATATGGTGGTACACGCCTCCGCCGATATCGTAAATCGTTAAATTTTCATTGTCCGAAGTCGTAGGTCTTCCATGGGCATCTACATACCAATAGCGGTACTCCCCGGTATTTCCAAACAGACCTCTTGCTTCTATTTCAATGCCCAAACTTTCGGAATACAAATCCAATTCACCTGAGAATCCTTTTCCATAAACGGCATTTTCCCTGAAGAACACTAGGCGTCCATTGAACTCAAATCCTTTTCGGGTCACATCCACCTCCACTTCGCTGACTTCAATGGAGTCATATTTCCATTTTAAATAATCCCCATCTTCCAACCTGCCCAAAACATGTACCCTTACATCGCCTTTTATTCCAGATTCATCCAAATTGATGTAACTGTTCATGGAAAGTCGGGCCAAATCATCTCCCTCCGTGGTCATGGAGATATCATATACGCCGAACTCAAAACCGGCTATTTCGGGTGCAGTGATGGAGTCCATATAACCCGCATAAGCAATGGATAGGTATGGTCTTTGTTTGGTTTGAATATGGAAATCTTGAAATTTAAGCCCTGTAAAGGTGAGTAATCCATCATCTGAACCGGACAACTGGGCATTTTGTTCTGAATCAAAAGCCATTACCCCTGAAAGATTGGCCTCTGGATAAAATTTCTTGTCCTCAACCTCTAAATTGATGTAAGACTCTTTAAATAGTATAGCCTTGGACATGAAAATATTAAAAGGAACATCTTCTTCCACCTCTACCTTGACAAAATAATCCTGATTGGAAGAAATGATTCCAGAATACCCCAATTGTCCGCCAGAACTTTCGGAATCACTAATAGGAAGTACAATTCTTCCTTTAAAACCTGCCTTCATAAAACGGTTGACCTTAAGGTCAACTCCCAAAGAGTCCAACGAGAACTGCCATTTATTGGCATTTCCTTCATCAATACCGATAATGTTCGTGGCAAAAAAATCGCCGGACACTCCAAAATTGTCCAGCAATAAGTTATGGGCACCAATTGTAACCCGTTCTTCTGAATTTCTCTTATTGAATTCCGGAGGCAAATACACACTTACCTGCTCTGCAAAAAAACCCCGCCATAAGTTTTCATTACCGGGAACCAATAGATTTTGTGCGGTGTATAGTTCTGGAAAATCCATGCTAGTGGAATTGGCAGTATCGCTCAAATCCAATACGGCATTCTGCATTTTAAAGCCCCAATTGGGCAATGCCCTTAACTCAAAGGGCGGTAAATCCAGTTGAATGAGCAAGTCGTTGATGTTGGTCGACTGCATAGAGAAACCCGCTCCCACATAACTATCGTTGCCCACCACACTTTCGCCGCTGCCCGGTTCTGTTTTATCTGGGTGTTTAATGTCGCCATTTTCGGTTAGTGGAATGGCCACAGTTTTGGCAATACGGACATCGGCACTTAGGCCCAGTTCCTTAACTTTCCCCTCGCAGTCGATGGTAATGTAGGTTTGATCGTTGGCTTGTCCATTAGGGTCAAAACCACCCAAAAAAGTGAGCAACCACTGCCCTCCTCCCATGCCCACGGGAACGTCGGTCAAAAGATTGAGACTGGCTTCTTCGTAAATGCCGCCACTTTTGGATATCCGCACATTGGTGGCACTGAACATCAGTTCCGTGTTCAACTCACCTAGGTCAACCTTGGCAAATAAATCAACCTCGGTATAGGTGGGGTGGTATTCCATTCGAAAGATGCCCAAGGTAATGGAAGAATTTCCCGATATATTCTGTTTAAGTCCAACTGGCAACTCCACAGCTTGTTGCCCTCCAATAATCTGAATGAAACGTTGCTCACTCTCAATTATCTGGAACACCTTATTGGCTTTGTCCAATACTTTTTGGGTCTCTTCATCTATACTGAACTGCTGGGCCACATATTCTGGCGAAAACTCTGCTACATCACCTGTCAAACCATAATGTACATCCATAGTGGATGACTCCAGTTCCGGAAAACTCCTTGACTTGTTTTTGGATATTTTCTTTTGGGATTTCTGTTTTTGCCAACGCTCCATTAAGTGGGCAACATTGGTTTGCTTAGGTGCCGTGGTATCCTTTAGGATATGGGTTGTTATAGGTAACGTACCTGCATCTGAATATAATTTACCTTTGGTAATCGTATCGGTGGAAATGGGTGTTGCCCATAGCGTGGCACAACACCATAGTAGTGATAACGCAAGTAGGTTGGTTTTCATATAGTTGTTTGTTTCCACTTCATAGAAGCAAGTGGACTAGGGGTAAGTAAGGCAATACTTTACAAAATTGGAGGTATGAATTTACGGATGCCCCATTTGAATTGATGAATGCACCAAACGAAGCAACGAAATATAGAAAGTGACCCTTTTTGGATGTCTTTGAGTACTTGTTGGAGGAATGATCCTCCAACAAACAGCTGTGTTTGTAAAGATTTTTTTTGTTTTTGGAATGAGCTAGCGGGTGCGAGAGCTTCGCTCGTATCTATTTATTTTTAAAGCGTAGAGTATCAGCTACCACAACTTCGGTAAGCTCAATGCAAGTGCTCGCGCTAGCTGGGCAAGGGGGTATTGGTGTACTTAATTTACGTCAAAGAACATTTATGTTATAATTGGCAATCTCTTACTCATATTCGGCACCAGCCTAGAGGCTCGCGCTAGTGGGGGATTACTCTAGCCTTTAGATTTGCTGAAAAGAAGCCCAGAAAAGCAAGGATTATAAATATTCACTTTAAGTTTTTAATTTCTTGTAAATACTTATAACATCGGGAGGAATATAATCAGACAACCATATTCGATCGTTGCCCTCATAAAACGTAATACCTTTATGAAAAGTCTTTTCTGCATCTATTTGTAAAATAACAGGTTCTCCATCTTTTCTTTTTCCTACCCTTATTGCTTCTTGGACAACCTGTGATAAATGGACGTATTGTCTGTCCATAGACTTGATGCCATCTTTTAGTATAACAGGAGTGATTTTTCTTGAT
>JAUICT010000207.1 GCA_030429325.1 Bacteroidia bacterium | reverse complement strand
ATGTATATGGCTTCGTTGGCAGTTGAGGTAAGTTGTCTTCCATGAAGCTTTTTTTGCCCCCATATAAAATGGAGCAAGTCTTCCTTCATGCTGACAATATACTAAATTGGCCAACATTTTTGGAAGAATCTAAAAAATAGGTGATTTTGTCAGCCTTGGTTACTCGGCCACCTCACCTTCCCAATTCATGAATCCTCCTTCAAGGTTATAGGTGTTTTCAAAGCCAATGCTGTTCATGATCGCGCAGGCCTGTCCGCTTCGGTTACCCGATCTACAATAAACGTAGTAATTCTTGGATTTGTCCAATTCCTCCAGCTCATCAATAAACTCTTGACCTAAATAAATGTCTATTTTGATGGCATTTGGAATATACCCTTCTTCAATTTCTTCTGGGGTCCTGACATCCAAAATAACGGCATTGTCGTCATTTTCCAATTGCTCTGTCCACTCTTCTTGTGATAAATCCATAATTGCTATAGGTTTAGATTCTGCAAAAATAAAAATCCGAAGCGTTACTCCGGATTTCAATACTATAAATTTTATCTGTTCCTATCGAATGCCACACCCAATGGCCTTTGTGGTCTTGGTTTTGATTTCCTTTCCAGCCAACAGGGCATCCACGGCATTCTCAACAAATTTTTCCTCTACCTGGGACGCATCACGATAGTTGTCGTCAATGGCACCAATATATTTCACCACATTACCACGGTCTGTTTTTTCCAGTAAAAAAACATGTGGCGTTCGTGTGGCGCCGTATTGAGGGTATATGGTTTGGCCTTCATCAAACAAGTAGGGGAATGAAAAATTCTTTTCTGCAGCACGGGCCTTCATTTTCTCAAAACTATCACCCGGTTTGGCTGCCGGATTATTTGGGTTGATTGCAATTACAGGTATTCCTTTGGGTTTGTATTTCGCGTCCAAAGCATTTATACGATCTTCGTAAGCCACTGAATAGGGGCAGGTGTTACAGGTGAAAATGACCAAATAGCCCTTCGCTTCTTTAAAATCTGAGAGGGAGACCATGTTTCCGTCTATATTCTTGAGCGAGAAATCTGTTGCAACGTCACCAATCCCATATCCATCAACATCAAGGTTGGAAGATACTGTAAAGGCTCCCAAGGACAGAACCAACACAAACAATCCAAACATCTTAATTGTTCTCATGACATTTAGTTTAAAAATTTGTCCAACTCTTGATTTAATTCCTCGTAGGTGAAACCTTTTTCATAAAAGTTTCTTTTCTCCTTATTATATATTAAGGTAGCCGGTATGCCTCCTCCCCACTCTTCAGATACTTTGGGGATCCATTCGTTCTGTTTGGGATCGTCCAAAATGACCACTTTGGATTTCAAGCCCTTCTTTTCCACAAAAGGCTCCAATCTGGACTTCCACATATTGGGCATATCCAAACTGACCAACAACACTTCCACATTGTTATCTTTTTGCTCTGCATTGATTCGTTCAAAATAGGGCAGTTCCACTATACAGGGTTTGCACCAGGTAGCCCAAAAGTTTATAATATAGGTCTTACCATCGTCTTTATGTAAAAGTGGTTCAAACTCTTCAAAATCATAGACAGGAAATTTTACATCCTCATCCTTGTTAGTTTGCACCAGCGCATAATCCTGTTGCTCAGAAAGATTTTCTGCGGACCCTTTTTCCGTTTTGTTCCCACAACCCACGACAATTGACAACACCAACACAACCAACAACACCAAGTTCTTCATTATCTGAATTTTAAAGAATTAAATTTACAAATTGCTACAGCCTTCATTTCTGTTTTAACAAAAATTTATCTGTCACATCAAATGTAAAAACAAAAAATCAACATACATTTGTATATACAAATATTGTTTATACATGAATGTTGAGGAAATCATAAAGACCAGTAAGAAAATGCCGTTGGAATCCCGCACATTGATACATATTACCTTGATTCATAATAAAATTTATGAATTGATAGGTAATGCGCTCAAGCCCTTTGAGGTTTCGCTCCAACAATTTAACGTGTTGCGCATTCTTAGAGGCCAGAAAGGTAAGCCGGCCAACCTGTCTACATTGAATGACCGGATGGTGACCAAAATGAGCAATACCACCCGGTTGGTTGATAAACTTTTGGCCAAGGGATATGTTGATCGCTGTGTATGCCCATCTAACCGACGTAAGGTCGAAATTTTGATTACTGAAAGTGGTTCCCAAGCCTTAACCCAAATGGATAAAGTAGTGGCCGAGACCGAAAATGAAATCGTTCAACACTTCACCAAACAAGAACTGGAACAATTAAATCTCTTATTGGATAAATTTTAAATACAATGAACAACATTCTAGAACATAGAACATGGCGCTACGCCACCAAAAAATTTGATGCATCGAAAAAAATATCGCATCAAGATCTTGAGACTCTATTGGAAGCAACACGCTTGAGCGCCTCTTCCTATGGTCTGCAACCGTATCACGTATTTGTGATCACCGATCCAGAAATCAGGGAAAAACTAAAACCCGTTTCTTGGAACCAGACTCAAATCACGGATGCATCGCACCTTATCGTGTTTGCCCACGCAACTGATTTTGGCGAGGAGTTGGTAGATGATTTTATCGCCAACTTAAGCGACACAAGAAATATTCCCATGGATGGTCTTAACGGTTATGCAGAAATGATGAAATCCAACTTGTTGGGCCTACCCACCAATGTGAAAGCCAGCTGGGCTGGAAAACAGGTATACATTGCCTTAGGGAATGCCCTTCAGGCTGCTGCGGAACTGCAAATAGACACCTGTCCCATGGAAGGTTTTCAACCGGAAGAATACAACAGAATCTTGGGCCTTACCGATAAAAATCTAAATGCGGCTGTAGTATTGGCAGTAGGCTACCGATCCCAAGAGGATGAAACCCAACATTTGCCAAAAGTCAGAAAATCAAAAGAGGAATTATTCACCCATATATAATCGTAACATTTAAAAACAGAAATTAAGCACAATCATGAAAAAGACAATTTTAAGCTTGGTACTGACCACATTTATCGGCGTTTCAACAATGGCCAACCCCATTGACAAGGAAACCAAAACCGTAAAAACAGATGATAGCAAGGTAACCTGGAAGGCATACAAAGTAGCAGGATCACACACCGGAACCGTAAAATTGAAATCTGGGACTTTGGAGTTTAATGGTGATAAATTGGTTGGCGGTGAGTTTGTTGTGGACATGACCACCATAAATACCACTGACCTGGAAGGCGACTATAAGAACAAATTGGACGGACACTTAAGTTCGGCTGATTTCTTTGCCACAGATAACAACCCAACATCAAAAATGGTTTTCACCAAAGTAAAATCCTCGGGAAAAAATAGCTATGAAGTCACCGGTGATTTAACCATAAAGGGCATTACAAAACCCGTAACCTTTGATGTTTCTATTTACGGAAGCAAAGCTACTGCTACGTTGAAGGTTGATAGGACCAAGTACGACATTAAGTACAGCTCTGGTCTTATTGGCACTGCAAAGGACAAATTGATCTATGATGAGTTTGACCTAGTAGTTGATTTACAGATGTAAATAGCTCATGTTTAGTGTGTGGGAATCCCGTTTAAGACTGTCTTGGACGGGATTTCCAATTTTAAAACAAATCTTTGTTTGCTGGTTAAATTTTCCTTTCTATATTTGAGGCAATGAATCACAGAATTGTAAATACTTGGTGGTGGATTAACTTACTTCGAAAGTCGTGAGCTAAGTCCCCATTATAACCATACAAGAGGCTTGTCATCACGACAGGCCTTTTTTAATTTATAACAGTTTAAGATGTATAAACTTCAAACCCATTACAAAAAAATCCTGGCAGACACCATTACCCCGGTGAGCGTCTACCTGAAAATTCGGGACAAGTTCCCCAACAGCATCCTTTTGGAAAGTAGCGATTACCATGCCAACGACAACAGTTTTTCGTATATCTGCTGCAATCCCATTGCCCACATCAAAGTGGAAAATGAAACCATAACCCAAAGGTTTCCCGACGGCTCCAAAGAAGTGACCCCGATCACACCCGAAACCGATGTCACTGAGGTGATTCACCACTTCGGGCAACAATTTTCGGTGACCCAAAACGGGTTCAAGTTTATCTACAACGGCCTTTTTGGATATATGGCCTACGATGCGGTCCGCTATTTTGAGGATGTGGAGATTTCTAAAAAAGAGGATTCCGTCAGTATTCCGGATATTTACTATGCCGTATATCAGAATATCATTGCCATAAACCATTTTAAGAACGAAGCCTATCTTTTTGCCCATTGTTACAACACCCAAAGCAATGTGGACGAAATAGAACAACTTTTTAATGTTCGGAACTTTGCTTCCTACAATTTCACCAAAGAGGGCGAACCCAAATCCAACCTGAAAGACGAAGACTACAAGGCCCATGTGGAACTGGCCAAAAAACACTGTCAACGTGGCGATGTGTTCCAATTGGTTTTGTCCCGAAGGTTCACCCAAAAATTCAAAGGGGACGAATTCAATGTATATCGGGCCCTACGCTCCATCAACCCCTCCCCTTACCTCTTTTATTTTGATTATGGAAATTTTAAAATCTTTGGCAGCTCACCCGAAGCACAACTGATCGTAAAGGACGGAAGAGCCGAAATCCACCCCATTGCAGGCACCTACAAACGTACCGGAAACGATGAAAAAGATGCCGAACTGGCCAAACAATTGGCCCAGGACGATAAGGAAAACAGCGAACACGTGATGCTGGTAGACTTGGCACGGAACGACCTCAGCCGTAATGGAAATACCGTAAATGTGGACACGTATCGAGAGGTGCAATATTTCTCCCATGTGATCCACTTGGTATCTAAGGTCACTGCGGAAAAAAAACAGGACATCACTACCATGAAAGTGGTGGCCGACACCTTCCCTGCGGGAACCTTGAGCGGTGCACCCAAGCATATGGCCATGCAACTCATTGAAAAGTATGAAAAAACAAGTCGGGCGTATTATGGAGGTGCCATTGGTTTT
>JAUICT010000206.1 GCA_030429325.1 Bacteroidia bacterium | reverse complement strand
GCCGTAGTGTTGCCATAGCTCATAATATTGTTGAAAACCTGATCATCCGAAAGTCCAAATTTCTTTTGAATAAACTGTGAAATACGCAGATTGGCCTGGTGGGGAATCAACATATCAATATCCTGCGGACTCAAATGGTTCGCTCCCAACCCTTCCATGATCACTTCACTAAAACGAACCACAGCATTCTTGAAGACAAATTGTCCGTTCATGTAAGGAAAATAAGAGGTATCCTCTTCCCCTGAGTCTACATCTTCCAGAATATCGGTTACCCAACGTTTTCCCATTCCGGGTGCAATGAGTGAAAGCTCCTCGGCATGTTGTCCTTCTGAATGTAGGTGCGATGATAAAATTCCTTTGGTTCTGTCTTCTTCCCGGGTGAGCACCGCTGCTCCGGCACCATCCCCAAATATTACGGAGACTCCCCTCCCCCTTGTGGTCATGTCCAACCCATGCGAATGCAATTCGGAACCAATGACCAGCACATTCTTATACATGCCGCTTTTAATATATTGGTCTGCCACAGAAATGCCATACACAAATCCGGAGCATTGGTTTCTAATATCCAAAGCGCCTACGGTTTTGATATCCAAATCGCGTTGAACCAAAACTCCCGGGCCAGGAAAATAATAATCAGGGCTCAAGGTGGCGAAAATGATAAAATCAATGTCGTTCTTATCTATTCCTGCCCTTTCAATGGCCTTTTGGGCCGCTTTTACCCCCATGGATGTCGTGGTATCGGTACCCTTGACCACATGTCTGCGCTCTTTTATACCGGTACGTTCTTGAATCCATTCATCATTGGTGTCCATCACTTTGGACAAATCATCATTGCTGACCACATTTTCAGGCACATAGAATCCCAGTCCTGATATTCTTGAATTATACATTGTCCTAACGTTTATAAATAAATTATCAAAAAAACGGGGCTATTTAACCGAAAAGTAAAAAATATATCCATAGAACTGCATAAATATTGACAAAATAAAAGTTTAGTCGGTTCTTGGAACTTCACATAAAACGGAAATGCACCTCCGAGCGAAGATGCATTTCCAACAACCTAACCAATAAATAAAAGTACGTTATGGATAATTCTATTTCATAGCAATCTTTCCAATAACAATATAAAGATACATATTTTGTTTAACTTTTAAACAAAAAAGATAAACAAAATTATGTTAAATTTTCACCCCGCCCCTATGTCAAGAGTCAATGTCAGTTTGTCACCTTTATCAGTATGGTATTTTTTTTGTCTTGATGGCGTAAAGAAAATGTAAAAACAATGGCAACAGGTAAAATCAATGTTTCAGTAGAGAACATCTTTCCCTTGATCAAGAAGTTTCTGTACAGTGATCATGAAATCTTCTTAAGGGAGCTTATTTCAAATGCAACGGATGCAACCCTAAAGCTAAAGCACTTGACCTCCATTGGCGAGGCCAAAGTGGAATATGGAAATCCCATCATTGAGGTCAAAGTGGACAAGGACAACAAACGCATCCACATTTTGGACCAAGGGGTCGGGATGAGCGAGGATGAAGTGAAAAAGTACATCAATGAAGTGGCTTTTTCGGGAGCAGAGGAGTTTTTGGACAAATATAAAGATGCTGGCAAGGATGCTGGGATCATAGGTCATTTTGGACTTGGTTTCTATTCGGCCTTTATGGTGGCGGAAAAGGTAGAGATCATCACCAAGAGTTTTAAGGACGAGCCCGCGGTACATTGGGTCTGTGATGGCTCCCCGGAATTCACCTTGGAAGAAGCCAAGAAAAAAGATAGGGGTACGGAAATCATCCTTCATATTGCTGAGGACTCCACCGAATTTTTGGAAGATTCTAAAATCCGTGAACTGTTGACCAAGTACAACAAGTTCATGCCCATTCCGATTAAATTTGGAACCCGCACCGAAACGCTTCCCAAACCGGAAGATGCCAAAGAGGAAGAACCCGCTCCAACAAAAGAGGTGGACGATATCATCAACAACCCTGCTCCGGCATGGACGAAGCAGCCCACTGATCTACAGGACGAGGATTACAAGAATTTTTACAGGGAACTGTATCCCATGCAGTTTGAAGAGCCTTTGTTCCACATCCATCTGAATGTGGACTATCCCTTTAACCTGACTGGAATCCTATATTTTCCAAAGTTGACGAATGACCTCAACATCCAGAAAGACAGGATACAATTGTACCAGAACCAAGTGTTTGTTACGGATAACGTGGAAGGTATTGTTCCTGAATTCCTAACCATGTTGCGTGGGGTCATTGATTCCCCTGACATTCCCTTGAACGTATCACGATCTTATCTGCAGGCCGATGGCGCTGTGAAGAAAATCTCTTCTTACATCACCAGAAAGGTGGCCGATAAGTTGAGTTCCCTCTTCAAGAACAACCGAGAGGATTTTGAACAAAAGTGGAACGATATCAAAATCGTGATTGAATATGGGATGCTTTCCGAAGAGAAATTCTTTGAAAAAGCCGATAAGTTTGCCCTGTACCCAACAGTAGATGATAAATTCTACACTTTTGAAGAGTTAGAGGCTAAGATCAAGGACAACCAGACCGATAAGGATGGTAAATTGGTAGTGCTCTATGCTTCGGATACGGAAGCGCAACACAGCTATATTGAAGCCGCCAAGGCAAAAGGCTATGAGATTTTGTTGATGGACTCCCCCATTGTTTCCCATTTGATGCAGAAACTGGAGAGCTCCAAGGAAAACCTATCCTTTGTCCGCGTGGATGCCGACCATATAGACAACTTGGTCAAAAAAGAGGATACGGCCATTTCTAAATTATCCGATGAAGAAAAAGACCGTCTAAAGGAAAATTTGGAGAAAGTCATCAGTACCGATAAAGGATACACCATTCAATTGGAGGCCATGGACAGCAGTGCTTCCCCCTTCATCATCACTGAACCTGAATTCATGCGCCGCATGAAGGAAATGCAACGAACCGGAGGTGGTGGAATGTTTGGTATGGGGAACATGCCCGATATGTACAACCTTATCGTGAACACCAACCATGAGTTGGTCAGCGAGATATTAAACACCAAAACCGACAAAAAGAGGGAACGTTTGATCAATCAATCCCTGGATTTGGCCCGGTTGAGCAAAGGGTTGCTGAAAGGCGAAGAACTCACTAAGTTCATTAGCCGTAGCTACGATATGATCAAATAAACATCTATCTACAACCATACTGTCATATCGAGCGCAGTTGAGATGCAATTTTCTCTATATCCTAAATAAGAGTTCTCGACTGCGCTCGAACTGACAATTTCCCTTTTGGTATCCATTTTCCTATTTTTAGGACATGGAAACCCCTTGGCATCTTTATGCAATGGCCGTACTGTACATAGTTGCAGGAGTGGCCCATTTTATATTTCCCAAGATGTATTTGCGCATTATGCCCCGTTACCTCCCCTATCCCAAATTTTTGGTGTCCTTGAGTGGTGTGGCCGAGGTGGTCCTGGGCTTGGGACTATGTTTTCAGGCGTCCCGAAACCTGAGTGTCTATGGAATCATTGCCATGTTGATTGTATTTCTAACCGTGCACTTTTACATGCTTTCCAGTAAAAAAGCCGCTGCCGGAATCCCCAAATGGATTTTAGTTCTTAGGATTCCACTACAATTTGTATTGATGTATTGGGCCTATGGCTATATATCACCCTAAGGTTCCGTGTTGGTCCAAATAGCGTTTCAACCAGGGTATTTGCACAAAAAATAACACCCCAAAGAGCAAGACGGCATATAGGGTTGCCTTGGAAGCAGTATATCCTTCCATCCAACTCCATGTTTTGGAGAAATCATAATCCAACTGTATATTTTTAAACCATCCTTGACCGGGGTCAAGACCATAGGTCATCAGCAAATAAATAAATCCTGCCACAAAGCCCAGAAACAGAAATGTGAGAAGCTTTTTCGGCAAAAGGGGTTGGGCTACGAACACTTGCTTTTGGGATTGTCTCTCGATCTTTGCCATAAGCTTTTCGGTAAAATCCGGCGAAGGTGACTCCAAAGAAGTTTCAGCCATGACCTTGTCTATGAACGCTTCAAGTTCTTTATTTTTTTGCTCATCCATTGTTTTGAAGTATTTCTGGTTTTAAGTGGCCTTCCAATACCGCTGCCAATTTTTTCCTTGCCCGGAACAATCGCACCTTTAACGAACTTACCGGAACATTCAATATGTTCTCAATCTCCAAAAGACTTTTCTCTTCAAAATAGAACAAGGTCAATAGTCCTGCATCCTCACTGGGCAACTTTGCCAAGCATTGCTCCACAAGTAGGCCCCGCTCTTCCCTGACCATTTTGTCCAAGGCCGTATCCATTTCCGTAAAGATAAAATCTTCCATTTCACCAATAGCCAAAAATGTTCTGCTCTTCCGTAACCGTATCCGATCCAAACAGGCATTATAGGCAATCCTATAGATCCATGTCGATATTTTTGAATCGCCCTTAAAATGTTCCAACGAATTAAATACCTTAATAAAGGTGTCCTGCGAAACCTCTTCGGCCTCTTCCCTATTTCCCAACATACGAAGGGTCAAGGTATAGACCAAATCCTTGTATCTGTTGACCAATTCAGAAAATGCACGGGTATTCCCCTTGCGAATGCTCTGTATCAATTTTCTTTCCTTGGTGGTCAACATTGCAGATTGGACGTTAAACCTATTGTTTTGGTTACATAAATTTCACTTTTTTATGGAACTCTGTAACCTGATCCATAAAAATCCCGTCATAGGCTAAAAACCAAAGAAGTATAATCATTAAAAACGAACAATCATGGGATCTGAAGTAATCATCTTACCCGTAATTTTTGGAGCAGTCTTTGCGATTGCCTATCTGTATTTTTCAACCCGGAACAAAGAACGCATGGCCTTGATAGAGAAAGGGGCCGATGCCAGCATCTTTTTTCAGGGGAAACGTGAAGGTAAAGTTCCTTTTTGGAAAATCATCCTTATCAATGTCGCCCTTCTTTTTATCGGTATTGGCATAGCCATTTTTATGGCAGCCTTTAT
>JAUICT010000205.1 GCA_030429325.1 Bacteroidia bacterium | reverse complement strand
GCTCAACGTGTTGTTCGATAAGACTCAGCAAGTACACACTCCTCCAAAATTGGAGGGCATTGGGAATTTGAAAGACTACTTCATGGAGTATATGAACTATCAAGTCACCCAATATTCGGGAAATGACCCGATGAAAGGACTTATTTTGGCCGTAGGGCTGATTTTGTTCCTGTTCCTGTTCAAAAACATCTTCAACTATTTGGCCATGTACTTCATCACGTTTTTACGCAATGGGGTACTCAAGGACATCCGAAATAAGATGTACGAAAAGATTGTGGACCTGCCCATTTCCTACTTTTCGGAAAAGAAAAAAGGGGATGTTATTGCGCGAATCACATCAGATGTATTGGAAATACAGCATTCCTTTCTCTCCATTTTAGAATTGATCGTACGGGAACCTCTCACCATATTGTTCACAATCATTGTAATGTTCCTGATCAGTGTGAAGCTCACCATTTTTGTGTTCATTTTTATTCCCATTGCCGGAATGATCATCTCCAGGATTGGGAAATCCCTCAAACGCAAATCGGACCGGGTCCAAAAGGAACAGGGCGAGTTCCTTTCCATTGTGGAAGAGACCTTGAGTGGACTGCGGGTGATCAAAGCTTTCAATGCCGAATCCAAATTCTTTAAGACCTTCCAAAATTCCACCATTCGTTTTTTCAAGTTCTCCAACTCTTTGCTCAACCGACAGAACTTGGCATCGCCAATTGGAGAGTTTTTGGGTATTCTGGTCTTTGGGGTGCTGTTGTGGTTTGGAGGCCGGATGGTATTGTTGGAAGGCTCGCTGGATGCAGCCTCCTTTATTTCCTACATGGGTCTGGCCTTTAATATCCTGACCCCCGCCAAGGCCATCAGCAAAGCCTCTTATGGTGTTAAAAAAGGAAACGCCGCCGCTGAACGGGTACTGGAAATCTTGGAGTCCGAAAATCCTATTAAAGATGCCGAAAATGCACTGGAAAAAACCGATTTCAACCAAGGTATTGAACTTAAGGATGTCTCTTTCAAATATGAGGACGATTATGTGCTGAAAAATTTCAACCTAAAGGTTGATAAGGGCCATACCGTAGCTTTGGTGGGTCAATCCGGAAGCGGGAAGAGCACCGTGGCCAATCTGGTCACGCGTTTTTACGATGTCAATAAAGGGGAAATCCTGATTGATGGGACCAACATCAAGAAAATCAAAAAAAGCTCCCTTCGCGGACTCATGGGACTGGTAACACAAGACTCCATTTTGTTCAATGACACGGTAAAAAACAATATTGCCATGGGCAAGGAAAACGCCACCACCGAAGAGATTGTAGCCGCGGCCAAAGTGGCCAACGCCCATGAATTTATCATGGAACTCCCGCATGGATACGACACCAATATCGGAGATAGTGGAAATAAGTTAAGTGGTGGACAAAAGCAGCGTTTGTCAATCGCTCGGGCCGTGCTCAAAAATCCTCCGATCATGATTTTGGACGAGGCTACTTCGGCATTGGATACTGAAAGCGAACGTTTAGTACAGGACGCCTTGGAGAAAATGATGAAAAACCGTACCTCCATTGTTATTGCACACCGCTTGTCCACCATCCAAAATGCGGACTCCATTGTGGTTCTGAGCAAAGGTAAGATTGTGGAACAGGGCACCCATGAAGAGCTAATGAAATCCAAAAAAGGCTATAAAAAGCTCGTGGAAATGCAGTCGTTCTCCTCCTAAAAAGAAAACACACATTCGTGCAAATTGGTACAATTCGAGTCAAATCTCTGAAAGTTCAAATATCAAGTTCAAGTCCAACTCATTTTTACATATATTCTGATATCCACTTTCTGACATCGAACATTTGAATTCCTAACACCACAAATAGATTTCTCGACTGCGCTCGAAATGACATCCGGTATATTCGAGAAAATTAGTGCCATTCGTGTCAGACCCTTAAAAACTCAAACACCAAGTTCAAGTCCAAATCCAAATGACCACTGTCCAAATTCTTATATCCCATTTCTGAGGTCTGATTTCTGATTGGTAAAATAGATTTCCCACGGCTCCTTCGACTCTGCTCAGGACAGGGCTCGAAATGACAGTATCACATTGGCGACTGTTCATTGCTAATTGTTCATTGCTAATTGCTAATTGTTCATTGTCCATTGATAATTGTAAACAGCATTAAACCTTTTCCCCCTACCTTAGTCAAAGTACCAAATTGTACGGACAATTGATTGCCGAAGAAGCACTAGTCAAGGAATTAAAACAAAAGGAAAGTCAGGCAAAGGCCTTTGAAGTGTTGGTGAACACCTATAAAGAGCGCTTGTATTGGCATATACGCCGTATTGTGCTTGACCATGACGATGCGGATGATGTGCTCCAAAACACCTTTATTAAGGTGTATCGAAACATTGACGGTTTTAAAGGTGAAAGCAAGCTATATTCTTGGTTGTACCGTATCGCCACCAATGAATCACTGACTTTTTTAAAGCAAAAATCCAAAAAAGCGGGCATCAGTGATGAGGAATTAAAGAACCGTATGGTAGAAAATTTGCAAGCAGATGTGTATTTTGAGGGTGATGAAATCCAACTGAAATTACAAAAGGCATTGGTCACACTACCAGACAAACAAAAGCTGGTATTTACCATGAAGTATTTTCAGGAAATGAAGTATGAGGATATTTCCGAAGTACTGGAAACATCGGTCGGAGCGCTAAAGGCTTCCTACCATTTAGCCGTAAAGAAAATTGAATCGTATCTTAAGGAAGATTAAACCTTTAGCTTGTTTTGGAGTCAAATTAAGGACATGAATAAGGATAAAAAAAATAGTTTCAATACCCCGGAAGGCTACTTTGAGAACTTCAATGAGCGACTTATGGGCCGGATGGAAAAAGAGGCCCAAACAGATTCCGTTATCCCAAAATCGGAAGGTTTTGCCGTTCCCGAAGGCTATTTGGATAGAGTAACCCCAAAAATCATGTCCAAAGCAACAGAGGAAGGCGGCAAGGTCATCCAATTAAATTCCTACAGAAAGCTCTACTATGGCGCCGCTGCCGTGGCCGCAGTCTTTGTTTTGGTCTTCGGCATCAACTGGAAATCCACTCCAGTCGTTGCTTTTGATGACCTGGCCAATACTGAGATAGATGCCTACCTTGAGAGCAATGACCTAAACATAAGCACTTATGAACTTGCAGAGTTGGCCTCTTTGGAAAATGTTGAACTTAATGACATTCTAGATCAAGATTTGGATGCAGAGAGCATTTTGGAATATTTGGATGAAAACCTAGACGATTTTGACGAACTAAACTTAGATTACAGCGATTATGAATAAAAGAATACTCATACTGTTCGCTTTGTTGGTGGGAACCGCTTACTTGCACGCCCAAGGTCCGGCAAGGAATCGCATAAAAACCCTAAAAGTGGCTTTTATAACGGAAAGGGTTGGACTCACGAGTCAAGAAGCACAACAATTTTGGCCCATATATAATGCCCATGAAAAAACCATGGAGAACATCCGAAGAAAGGAGCGCAGGGAACTACGCTCTAGAATATCGTTGGTCCAAGATTTGACCAACAGCGAATCTTCCGCCCTACTGGACACCCTCATGGCCCTTCAAAAAGAAAAGCATACTACCGAACAAGATTTCATCTCAAAAATCAGGACCGTTATTTCCGCCAAAAAAACGTTGCTCCTCCTAAGGGCTGAAGAAGACTTTAAAAAACGGTTGTTGCAACAGTACCGAAAACATAATGGAGGTGGTTGACCCAAATATTATTGTTAAGAAAGAAAAAAGGAGCCATTTGGCTCCTTTTTTCAATTAAACCTTTTCCCAAACTATAAGTCCTATTGATGTAAATCTTTAAAACAAGTACTTATGAAAGGCTTAAAATTAATACTCGCAACTGTGGTGTTTTTTGGACTGACGATGGCCGCTAACGCCCAACAGACTGTGGTAAGAACATATCCAGCTTACGGAACGGTAGTAACTACAATAACCAGACCCAGTTTGGTGGTCCACAAAAAGAAGAACTTTTACTATGCCGATGGCATTTGGTATAAAGCCAAGGGCAAAAAATATGTGGTCTGTGCAGCTCCCAAAGGAGTTAAAGTATCCGTTTTGCCAAGAAGTTCAAAGGTTGTCTATGTCAATGGCAGAAGACTGTACAAGTATAGAGGCGTTTTCTATAAAAGAGCAGGACGGCACTATGTTGTGGTAAACGTATAGCTTTTTGGTTTTTTGAACATAAGAGCGGCGGAATAACGTCACTCTTTTATTTGAAAACCAATTTTGCAATCCTATGCTTCCCTGCCGCATAAGCCACTGTATCGTTCAAAAATCGTAAGGTGTAAAAAGGCTCCTCACTCATGGGTTTCCAGCTTTCACCTCCGTTGGCCGAATATGAAATCCCTGTAAAACCAACAGCCACCAAACCTTTTCCCTTGGAATTGGGCACAAATTGCACACAACTTTTATAGCCCGGTTCTTGACCATCGGCAATTAAACGCCATGTGTCACCTCCATTCTGAGTGACTATTTTATTGGCACTATTGGAATCTGGTTGCGTGTAATCCCCACCAATGGCAAAACCTATACTTTCATCATAAAAATCCATGGAATAAATACCTTGGGTAGGTTCTTGGTGAATGATGGGACTCTGCTGTACGCTCCAAGTAATCCCCTTATCAGAAGAATGATAAACCCTTCCTTCCGTAGTTGCCACCCACACTTTATTGCCTACAATTGAAATATTGGTGTTACTCGCTGCAAAGGCCCCTTCCCCCTCTACTCCCTTTGGAAGATGTTCACAGGGTATTTTGGACCAAGTTTGTCCACCATCTCTGGTAATGATAATGGATAAACACCCATTTACACTATCGCCAATCGCAATCCCTTCCATATCGTTCCAAAAGGCCATGGCGTCATAGAACACGCCCTCTCCTTCTTCCTTGTACACCAGCACCATTTTACCTTGATCACCGGTTTTATACAACAATGCAGGACTACCTACTGAAAGCATAAAAAAATCGGTAGCGGTGTTTCC
>JAUICT010000204.1 GCA_030429325.1 Bacteroidia bacterium | reverse complement strand
CAATATTCTTGATTTTGGACATAACCTGTTTTTTTAAGGCCGCAAAGATACTGCTATTTTCTACTTGTCAACACGCTAAAGTGTTATTTTTATCTTATTGATTTTGAGAAAGTTTCAAAAACCTTAATGCTTTGAAACCACCCAACCGAGCTTTAGAGCCATCAACATTCCGGGGCCAGTGTCGAATTCGTCAAAAAAAAGGGCGGGTCCAACCTCAAATCGAAACTGTAGTCCTTTATGTCCAGTCCGCTGAAGACCATACACCGCACCTACACCACCAAAAAAGTCAGAAACATAATCTAAATCGCCGATTACGGCCTTTCCCCCTTGAATGGCAAAGGTGGGGGCAATATAATTTCCCGTATTACCCGCAATACGCTTTTCCCTATTCAAACGTCTGTCAAAATTATAGTAGTACCGATATTGTAATCGCCCAATTGGATAAATACCCATTCCACTATCAAAAAAGGTGGATTCCCGATAAGCAAACCCAATTGTTGCCTCTGCCGCTAAAGAAGAATTATTGGAAACCCCATATTCATAAACAATCCCTGGAAGCAAGAAATTCAGGGTCAATTGATGATTTTCAGTATACTTTGTGGATTGGGCCACAACAAGGTTTCCAAAGAATACTACAAAAAGTAAAGAAATAATGTTTTTCATGGATGTTGGATTGAGTATGGTTTGATCCCTCAAACATCACGCCAAAAAACATATTTATTGATGCTGTCAACGCCCCACACACCACCTTTTTTCACTCACGATCCAGCCCAGGCTCAAATTTACCACGGGATAAATGCCCCCTTTAAAAGGCCCTACATAGTATCCTGCCCCGGCATCAATGGAGAAACTTATTCCGGAATCGTAGCTACGCTGTATACCATATACCAGACCTCCATAACCATGAACACCATCCACAATCCTGTTCTCCACCACACGACTCCCGGGTGAAAATATCGCTGCCGAAGGAGCCAAGTAATTCCCGGAATTCCCATAGATGGGTTTTCTTCTTCGCTGTCTTCCGTTGAAATTGTGGTAATATCGGTTTTGGACTGTGATTGCTGGGAAAAAATCCAGGTTTTCTATAGGTTCTGTACTGGCGGGCTCCAAAGCCATTTGCCAAGCCACCCGTATATCCAAGGTACTGTTTACCCCCAGACCCATTTCATACTCCACCCCTGGGTTAAAAACATTGATTTTGATTTGTCGTATCTCGCAATTCATCCCGTATTGGGCAAAGGAAGAAATACTGGTAAACAAGAATACCATCAAAAGAATACAACGCATGGTAGGTTAATTTGGTAATCATATAACATTTACTTTTTCAAAATAGTATTTTTGCTGAAAAAGATATCCCATGCAATTAGACGCCATTCCACAGATAAAACATACAGATAACAACAACTTTTTCTTATTGGCTGGCCCTTGCGCTATTGAAGGTGAAGAGATGGCCATGCGCATAGCGGAAAAAGTAGTGGCCATCACAGATAAATTAAGGATTCCCTATGTGTTCAAAGGAAGTTTCAAGAAGGCCAATCGTAGCCGCCTTGATTCCTTTACCGGAATTGGGGATGAAAAAGCATTGAAAATCTTGAGAAAGGTTTCGGAAACCTTTAAAGTACCAACGGTTACCGACATCCATGAAATCTCGGATGCAAAAATGGCAGCGGAATACGTGGATGTACTTCAGATTCCAGCCTTTTTGGTACGCCAGACCGATTTGGTGGTGGCAGCTGCAGAAACAGGAAAGGTGGTCAATCTAAAAAAAGGACAGTTCATGAGCCCTGAAAGTATGAAACATGCCGTTACCAAGGTCACGGAAACGGGCAATGAGCAGGCCATTATAACCGATAGGGGTACTATGTTCGGCTATCAGGACATGATTGTGGACTTTAGAGGTATTCCCACCATGAAACAATATGCGCCCGTAGTATTGGATGTGACCCACTCCCTACAACAACCCAATCAATCTTCTGGGGTTACCGGAGGCAGACCGGCATTGATCGGCACTATGGCCCGTGCCGGTATTGCAGCTGGTGTGGACGGCCTATTTATGGAGACCCACTTTGACCCAGCAAATGCAAAAAGTGATGGTGCCAACATGCTGGATTTAAGCTTATTGGAAAAATTACTGACCGATTTGACCGCCATCAGGCAAACCATTAATTCTCTTTAAAAAAGCAAATCCTTCTTAGTCAGGAGCTTAACAAAAATCTTCAATTTTATTTTTAATTAGTCTAAATATTCCTTGCGTGAATACGCAGTGAGGTATACATTTGCATTCAAAATTTATTTAGACCAATTATAAATAACCTCATGAAGAATATATTTCTCCTCCTCAGTTTTGCGGTATTTTTTGCTTCGCATGCTCAAACAGGAAGCCTTAAAGGCAAAGTAATCGATTCAAGAAACAACCCACTTCCCAACGTAAACATCACCATTTCCCACACCAGTCTGGGAACTCCAACGGATGACTCGGGAAATTACTTGATCCGGGATCTATCACCGGGCTCCTATACCCTGACTTTTTCCATGATCGGGTACGAAACCCAAACTTTTTCAGCTACCGCTGTGGCCAATAGAACAACTTCTGTACCCATGATAGCATTGATTGAAAAGAACGAACAATTGAACGAGGTGGTTGTTGAAGGCCACCACAACAAATATGTGGAAAATGAGCCCTCCACGTCTTTGAGACTGAAGACCAAGCTGGTTGAACTACCCCAAAATGTTCAGGTAATCAGTGCCGAAATTCTCCAAGACCAACAGGCCACCAGCATCATGGATGGCGTTATCCGTAATGTCAGCGGGGTGACCATGTTGGAACACTGGGGGCATTTTGCCCGCATCAACATGCGTGGTTTTCGCTTGCCTGCGTTCCGAAATGGCATTAACGTTCAAGACAGCTGGGGGCCACTATCCGAGGATATGAACACCGTGGAGCGTATTGAATTTGTAAAAGGCCCTGCCGGATTTATGATGTCTGCCGGAGAACCTGGCGGTTTCTATAATGTAGTGACCAAAAAGCCCACCGAGCAATTCATTGCCAATGCATCTTTTAGCGCAGGTAGTTTTGATTTTTACCGTGGCACCGTTGATGTAAGCGGAAAACTCTCTGAAAATGGGAAATTATTGGGCCGTTTCAACGCCATGTTGCAAACCAGTGACAGCCATAGGGGCAATGAGGATGCCACCCGATATGGAATAGCACCTTCGCTTACCTACAAATTTTCGGACAGGACATCCGTTACCGCAGAAATGAATCTGCAACAAGCGGAATCCTATATTGGTTCTGCTTACATTTTTGCCCCCTCCAGTGCTGGATTCGCCAGCTTGGACAAGGACTTTAAATTCACCAACAACGATTACCCCGTAACAGACATCCAAGAGGTAACCTTCTTTGCCAACCTAAAGCATGAGTTCTCCGATAATTGGAGTATGGAAGGACAGTTGGGCTATTTACGCTATGACCAAGTAGGTAACTCAACCTGGGTGCTTTCTTTGGAAGAAAACGGAGATGCATACCGTTATGTTTCCAAATGGGATGCCCTTTCCCTAGGTAAATATGCACAAGTATATCTGTACGGAAATTTCAATACAGGTGGGGTTTCACACAAAATCATGGGTGGTTTTGATTATAGTGATAAAAAGTACTGGGCCGATTGGTTTGAATCTTCCGTGGTTGACACCGATGCTCCTTTCAATATTTTCAATCCTGTATATGGCAATAGCCCCGAACCTGTTTTCAATCGTTCTTCTTCCGTTCAATACAGAAATGGAGGCACCCCTTATGGTGCCAGTACCGTAAGGGCCTATTATGCACAAGATGAAATCGGGTTCCTCGACAATCATATCCGGTTGACCTTGGCAGGTAGATACACCAATCTGTATACCATTGGTAAAACAGAAACAGATGATGTATTCACCCCACGGGTTGGGTTGAGTGTGGATATCATCCCTTCTTTAACTGCTTATGCACTATACGACCAATCCTTTTTGCCCCAAAGTGGTGTGAGCAGTTCCGGCGAAATGTTGAACGACCCTGTGGAAGGAAAAGACATTGAAGGTGGCGTTAAGGCCAATTTCTTTGATGGCCGATTGCGAACCTCTTTGGGTGTTTACAAAATCAATAAGAATAAAATATTGGTGGGCGACCCGGCTTTTCCCAATGACAACTTCTCCATCTATTCCGGTGAAATAGAATCCAAGGGAATCGAATTTGATGCACAAGGACAAATTACCCCTGAATTGAACATCATTCTTAACTACGCCAATACCAATGTAAAAGATAAATCGGGTAGTCTTGTAGCTGGACATTCCAAACATGTGACCAATGGATGGTTGAACTACAACTTTTCCGAGGCATCGGCGCTAAGTGGATTTGGAGCATCTTTGGGGTACCAATACCAAGTGGACCGTTCCACATGGGCCTGGGCCGCTGACAACCAATCCAATCTACCCAATTATTTTAGATTGGATGGGGCACTTTCTTGGAGAAACGACCATTTTAGGGTTCAATTGAACATCAACAACATTTTGGATGAATACCTGTATTCTGGATCAGACTACGGAACCTATCTGTACTGGCAATCTGAACCCGGAATCAACGGCAGGGTAACCATAGCCTATACATTTTAAACCTAACCATTATATATCGGGCCCATTTAAATATGGGCCCTTAAAACTTAACAGTATGAAAACTACTCTTATCTCATTATTGTTCATCATTTTTGGTGTTACTTTCACCAATGCCCACTACCTGTGGATAGAGACCGAAGATAATGGAACCTTGGGCCAACCCCATGAAGTACGAGTACACTTTGGGGAATACACCTATGGTGTCATTGAAAAAGTCCAGGGCGAAGCTTTCCCGGCCGTATCCAAGTTTACCCTTTGGGTAATTGCTCCCGATGGCTCAAAAATTGAGCTGAAAACGACCCCGAAAGAAGAATATTACTTGGCTCACTTCACACCAAATGAAAATGGAGTATACACCGTGGTCATGAACAACAATGAGATTGA
>JAUICT010000203.1 GCA_030429325.1 Bacteroidia bacterium | reverse complement strand
CAGCAACAGGGCGAACAACCATTTTACTCTGTCCCAATGCAATCCGAACCATATTCCTCCATCGTTGTGGCTTATGGTCGCTTACATCAACATCTTTTCCCAATTTGATGTTTCTAGCGAGCTTTTTAACATTCTTGACAAAAAAACCGATACCCACTATCAGGGCTATTAGAAAAAGAATGTTGGGAAGGTATTGCATATCTTAATTTTGGTCCTGTTCGGCAGGGTCTTTTTCCGGTAGGGTGTACTCTTTCTGTTTTTTACCGAATACGGATACGTTTACATATCGTTTTGGGTTGAGCCTAAAGTCCTGAAGCAGTAAATCCAGTTCCCGCGAAGCTTCAGCAAGATTATTGTACAATTTATCATCGTGGGCAAGCTTGCCCAAAGACCCTTCCCCTTTTTCAATTTTTTCAAGGACCGTGTTCAGACGGTCAACCGTAACCTGAAAATTGGAGACAGTTTGCGCCAATCCGGCATTAGCCAATGAATCGGACAATTTTGAGAAATTTGTAGTAATGTTGTCCACATTCTTTAAGGAGTTGTCCAACTGTTCCTTATTGTTCTCTAGTAAACCGTTCATCTTATCTGCACTGCCCTTAAAAGAATTTACCATTTCATGAAGGGCAACTATGGTTTGTTTGAGCTCTTTTTTGGTTGGGTCGTCCAAAATCTGGTTCACGTTCATCAAAAGGGTATCTGCATGGGAAACGGCTCCTTCCACCTTCATCTGTAATGGGGTGAGTTTTTGCTGTACTAATTCTGTTATACCAGGTTTTACATTCGATATAAGGGTGTCACCTGATTTGGCACGCGGAGCGTCATCAAAAACAGGGTTTATCTGGATTCCTTTCCCCCCTATAATACCAGTGTCATAAAGTTCTGCAACGCTATTTTCGGAGAATTCAAATTCGTTGCTGACGGTAAAAGTGACCACCAATTTTCCTGAACTGTCCTTAAATTTAATATTGTTTACGTTGCCCACGTTCAACCCATTGATAGATACTTGGGTTCCGACTTGCAGTCCTCCCACATTGTCATAGACAGCATGAAAAGTCTTATTGTTTTCAAATAGGGAGGCGGATTTCAGGTAACTCAACCCAAAAATAAAGGCTAAAATCCCAGCTAACACAATAACCCCAGTTTTAATTTCCCTGGATAGTTTCAAAAGATTCGGTTTATGGTTTTAAACAAAATTAGGAATATTTTTGACAAGGCTATCATTGTGTGGACAACCTAATTAACCGCCTGCGAAATGGGCACGCGCTTTCCATTTTTATAGGCCACAATATACGATGTGGTATACCCCTTGGCATCGGCATTGGCCTTAAGCCTTTTGGCTTCTTCCAAAGTTGGGGCGTTACCATACATATATCTGTATAAATTTTTAAAAGGCTCTCGGGATAATTGGTCCAATCCATTAAAATTTTGTCCATTTAGTGGAATGCTCTTGGCGCTCGCCAAAAGCTGTACTTTAAAAACCACATCTGATTTACTTACTGCCGATGGGGCACTATCTTCTTTTTCTTCTTTAATTACCTGATGTTCAACTGTTTGCGCCTTGGTCTCTTTGGTTTCTCCTGTTTTCGTAGGAGCTGTCTCTTTTTTTTCTTCAGGAATATTCACTGCAACTTCTGTATCTTCAATCTCCAGGCTGGCACTGCTTGGTTCAACACCACTGCTAATGTCCGATTTATAGGCCAAAACAGCATCCGCAATTGCCTTTCCCATCTCAGCCTGCCCTTTTGATGAATTCAAGTAACTTCCTTCATTTTTATTGGTTAAAAAACCTGTTTCCACCAAAACACTCGGCATAAAGGTTTGGTGCAGCACTATAAACCCTGCTTGTTTTACTTTTCTATCTTTCCTTTTGAGTTGTTTGGTGAAATTATCTTGAAGTCTTTTTCCAAGCAAAATGCTCTGGTCCAAAAATTCTTCCTGCATAATGGTAAGACCAATGACAGATTCTGGAGAATTGATATCGTACTCCGCATAACGTTGTTCGTAATCGTCCTCCAAGTAGATTACCGAGTTCTCCTTTTTGGCCACTTCAAAATTTTGTCGGTTGGCATGTAGCCCCAAAACAAAAGTACCGGCCCCATGAGCGTCCGAATTATGGGAATCACAGTGTACGGATACAAAGAGGTCCGCATTGGCTTGATTGGCTATCTCCCCTCTTTTAAATAAATCAACAAAAGTGTCGTCCTTTCTAGTATAAACAACTTTGACATCCGGATGCTTGCTTAATTCCTCACCTGCTTTCAGTACAATTTTTAGCGCAATATCCTTTTCCAAATACCCATTTCCAAGGTTCCCCGGGTCATGCCCTCCATGTCCAGCATCCAAAACAACAACAAATTTATCCTTGGGAGGGAATTCGGTATTATTTTTGGTGAAGGATGTTAAAGTGAGTACTGATAGGAAAAAAACCAAAAATGTTGACCTGCTTTTATTCATAAGAACCGAGTAATTATAGTGTTCCTAATTGGTTAAAAATATCGTAATCCGCCATAATCAGAACAAAAAATATATGTAAGTTTGAGCCCAAAAACTGAGCCAAACCAGCACAAAAATAGGATTTATCACGTTGCAATCAAATAAACATCTTTTAGTTTTCCTATTTGTTCTTCTTTGTGGCACAGCATCCTTAGTGGCTCAGGAAGACCCTATTATGCCTTTGCCCATAAAAGCCATACAGGATAGCATAACAGCTCCCTTGATGCCGGCCAATTTCCTAAAAGGTCCCAATGAGGTTGATTCTGTTGAGGTCGATTCCGCAGCCCAAAAACAGCCTTTATTGTTGGATAAAATCAAATACAAGGCCAAGGACTACGTAAAACTCAGCCAGAAAGATAACAAAATTTATTTGTACGACGAGGCAGAAATCTATTATCAAGATACCGAACTCAAAGCTGGTGTTATTGTAATGGATTATGTTAAAAATGAGGTTTATGCTGGTCGAATGAGGGATTCCACAGGTACTTTTTCGCAAATTCCTTATTTTAAACAAGGTGACAATGAGGTACGCCCTGACTCCATCCGTTTTAATTTTGATACCCAAAAAGCGTTGATCTGGAATTCCAGAACGGAACAACAAGCTGGACTTGGGCAATTGGGCAGTGATGCCATGAAGGTATATGCCGAGGTCACCAAAAAGGAAAACGACTCCGTGTACTTTCTAAGTGAGGCGAAATTGACTACCTCAAAGGACACTATAGATCCAGATTATTATATCCGTGTTCGCAAGGCCAAATTCGTGCCCAAGAAAAAAATCATTGCTGGCTATAGCAATATGTATATTGTGGATGTTCCCACCCCCATTGCTTTGCCATTTGCATATTTTCCATTGACCACGGGGCGAGTGGCCGGATTGCTCTTCCCTACTTTTGGTAATGATCCCCAAAGGGGATATTTCCTTCAGAATGGAGGGTATTATCTACCCATAAGCGAATATGTGGACCTCAGTGTTACCGGAGATTTCTATACCAACGGCAGCTATGGGTTTAGAGGGCAGTCCATATATGCTAAACGATACAATTTTAAGGGAAACATCAATTTCAGCTATGAGAACCTTATCCGAAGTCAAAAAGGGTTCGACGATTATAGCCGTACCAGTAATTACAACATTAGGATAACGCATACACAGGATCCCAAGGCAAGTCCCTATTCACGATTTTCAGCTTCTGTGAACCTGGGAAGTAGTCAATATTATACCAACTCCCTGAACCAAGTAAACCGAAACAATTCCCAAACCAATACCTTTGCTTCGTCCATAAGCTATTCCAAAACATTTCCGGCCTATCCGTCCGTGAATACTAGCTTAACTTTGACGCATACCCAAAATACGCGATCTGAAGAGAGAACCATAAACATGTCGTTGCCAACGTTCCAGGCCAGTATGGAACGTATTTTCCCATTTGCCAAACGCGATGGAATTAAAAAAGGCATCCTGCAGAACATCAACTTTCAGTATGATGTGAACGCCCAAAACAGCATAACTACCAATGAGGAAGACTTTTTTACGAGCAAAATGTTCGATGATGCCAAAATTGGGGCGAGGCACCGTATTCCTATTGGGACCAACTTCAAGGTCGCCAAATATTTGAGTGTTAGCTTAAATGGAAGTTATGAGGATGTATGGACACTCGAGACCATCCGCCGCAGATATGTTGAAGAGGAAGAAAGGGTTGTAACAGATACAATTGCCGGGTTTGACCGATTTAACCGTTATAATCTAGGAGCGAGCATTGGTACCGTGGTATATGGTACCTTTAATTTTGGAGAGGACAAAAAAATCCAAGCTATCCGCCATGTTATGAGACCTTCCATTGGATATAGCTATACGCCTTCCTTTGAACAATTTTATGATAGCTATATAGATGGCGATGGTGATGAAGTACAGTATACCCCATATGAAACAAGTATCTATGGAAGGCCCTCTTTAAGCAAGGGAAGCTCCCTTAACTTCTCATTACAGAATACTTTGGAGGCCAAGGTCAGGGACAAGGACTCAACGGCCACTGAACCTAGAAAAGTGAGCATCCTTAGTAACCTTACCCTATCAACCAGCTATAATTTTGAAGCCGATTCGTTGAAGCTGAGCCCTATCAATTTATCCGGTTCCACCGAAATCATTAAAAAAGTCCCCATTAACTTTGCCGCTACTTTTGATCCCTACGCCATAGACAATAATGGCAGAAGAATAAATACCTTGAACATTAAAAATGGGGGTGGTTTGGCACGATTGACATCAGCGCGTATAAATACCGGTTTTTCCCTGAACAGTGAAATGTTCAAGAAAGGAGCCAAAGGCAAGAAAGAAGACGATGACCAACAGGGGCAACCAGATTATGGTGCCAACCCGTTTGAACTTCAGGGCGCCCGTGATGGGGAACCCCATTTTAAAAAGGATGATGCCGGCACTGACGAAGTGGACAGTCCAACCTACAGAACGGACATTCCGTGGGATGTTAGACTTACCTACGTGGCCACATACAACAACAGAAACAGGGAGAAAGAGATTACCAACCATTCCCTAATGTTCTCCGGGAA
>JAUICT010000202.1 GCA_030429325.1 Bacteroidia bacterium | reverse complement strand
GGCATGAATGACCCTATTGATAAATAGCTTCTTTCTAACCCTATACCATTTTACAATGATAAAGACCAATAAGGATAGAAGCGCAAAATAGATGACATACGCCAAGGGCTTGTTCCAAAAAGGTTGTTGAATCGTAATGTTTATCCTCTTTTCAACGCTTGACGACAAATCGTTCATCCCATGGGCTTTTATCTCAAGGGTATAGACCCCTGGAGGCACATTGGTATATGATGCGAAGCCTTCTGTATAGGTACTTTTCCATTCATCATCAAAACCCATTAATCTGTACGAATAAAAATAATTGGGGTTTAGAATATTGTCTATGGCCGAAAACCGAATTGAAAAAGAAGATTGATTGTATCCCAGATTTAGATGGTCAAGGTTGAACACTTCGGATTTTATCTGATCGGGGAGTAGGTCTTTGGCAGGTTTGTTCAGAACTTGGACATCATGGACCACTAATTTAGGGTTCAAGGGTTCCTTTTTCAGTTTTTCAGGGAAAAAATGGGCAACTCCTTTTGTGCTGCCAAAATAGAGTTGTCCGTCTTTATCCTTAAATGTACTTTTCAACATAAAGGAGCCATCTGGCAGGCCATCTGAAGAATAGTACATTTTGGTTGTACAGGTCTTTGCATTTAAATGAACGATTGCATTTCCGGTACTGGCCCAAATATTGTCCTTGTCAACTAGGTTAATGGCCTTAAAATTTAGGTCTTTGATGGTTTTAAGATTTTCAAAATCAGTGAATGTTTTGTTTTTTATATCAAAAACATTCAATTTAAACTGTTCATTGATGAGCCAAATCTTATCATCGGAACTGCATATCATTGAAATGATGCGGGGTACAATTTCCCCTGAAGGGGAAGGATAATTTTCAAAAAACGAATGGTTGATGTTTTGGTTGTTTTCCACAAACTTGAATAAACCACCACCAATTTGTCCAACCCAAATGTTTCCTTGCGAATCCTCTATTATTTTTTCAACGATTACACCATGTAGGCCATTTTTATTGTTACCGAATGAAGCCAATAGCTTTTGCTCGGAATTATAAACATTGAGCGATACATTGGATCCAACCCATACCCTGCCTTTTGAATCTTTGAACAATTCCCTAATGTCCTGGGCCATCTGCCCTTTCTCGTTTACAACGGATAGCGACTTGAAATTTTTTGTTCCTAAGTTGTAGTGCCACAGGCCATTTCTATAGGTTCCAAACCAGAGATTTTGCCGTTGATCTTCGATTATGGATTGGACGTAAAATGAATTTTCCGCATCATTAAAAAATTGTTTTGATGTACCATTATCAAGTATTCTGGTTAATCCGTTGCCATCAGTCCCGATCCAAAGTGTTTGGTCCGAGGCTTTAAAAATGCTCAATACCCTCATTGGAATAGTATTGTCAGACCCAGTATGATAATTTACATTTTTGTTGGTCTTGGGGATAATACTCAGTGTTCCGTATTTGTTGGTCAGCCATATATTTTTATGATCATCCTCACTAATATCCAATATAGTGTTGCTCTCTATGGAAAATTCATCAAGGTATCTTTTTTTATAGCTCTGGACATGTCCTGTCTTGCTGTTTATCTTGTATACCCCGTTGCCATCGGTTCCTGCCCAAATATTTTCATCGCTGTCCAAAAACAGGCTTAAGAAAAGAGAGGATTCAATATTCTTTGTATCACCTTTTAAGAAATCTTTTGATATGATTTTTTGTTGGGCAATATCATAAATGTGCAACCCATTCCCTTCAGTTCCAATCCAAAGTCTATTGTCCCTGTCCATCCTTAACACAATACCGCCAGGATAGTCAGTGAAAGGCCCAATGATTTCGGTCTGTCTTCCGGACTGAACCGAGTATTTGTAGATTTTACCTTGGGTGGTGCCTACATAAACATTGTCATTCTTGTCAAAATCCAAATTGTTCACCATGTTATCCGCCATGTTGATATTTGGGATAGTGGTGATGCTGTCAAACTTTTGCTTGGAGTAGATGTAAATGTCACCACTTTTTGTAGCCATCCATACCTGTTTGCCATTGGGACGAATCCTCCAAATCAATTTTTTACCCAATTTGCTATCAAAACTTTCAAATTGGCCACGCCTCGTTTCATACTTTGCCAAAAGACCGTTGCGCGTATTGATCCAAATATTTTTTGAATTATCATTTATGATATACTCAATCCGATCTTGCTCGTCAATGGTAGGAAAGATACTCTTCTTGTCAATTAAGGAAAAGGTATAGCCATTGTAAATCAATACTCCTTGGGAAGAAGACATCCAGATATTGCCCAATGAATCTTGGGCAACATTGCTGACAAATTGCTGCTTGTTATTGTGCGTTGGGGTCAAGGATTTAAAGTACACTTGATCCTGCCCAAGAACGTATCCCCCTGCCAGATGAAATAGGAAAAGGGTCAATAGGATAATCGTTTTCTTAAAGGGTGAGCACGTTACGCAATTCATTTTATAAGGTAAATGACCAACATAGACACAAATTTTGTCATTTCCACTCAATATTGATTGGACATTTCCACTAAAAAGGTGGAAAATATGATCAGATGGGGCTTCAAGGGATACATTTCCAACCCAATACAATGCAAGGGGTCATTATACATTCAAAAATAGATATAAAAATGAAAACACTTTGTCGTCAAGATTTTCCTAGTTGAATAACCAAGTTTGCTTTACTGCTATTAATCAGATGGTTCCAATGCATCAGGGAGAGCATCTTACACTTGTTCAAAATCAGTCATAAAGGTGTAGTATTTCGTCATATCCTATAAAAAGGAAGAAATATACCCTGTTTTTGATTGAAAACCATAAAAACGTTATCCATTTAAACCCCCAAATTTGGGTCAAACAAAATTAAAACATGAATTCAAGAAGAGGCTTTGTTAAGACTGCTGCTTTGGCTTCAGCCGGAATGGCCATGGTTCCAGAGACGGTTTTTGGGAAAAATTTAAGCACGTATGACAGTAAGTTGAGACTGGCTTTTATAGGGGTGGGTCTCAGAGGTACAAATCACCTAAACAACGCCCTTCAACGGAAAGATGTTGAGATTACCGCTATTTGTGATATAGACCCCAAGCGCGTTGAAATTGCGTTGGGAAAATTGTCTGAAGCCGGGTTTAAAAAACCAAAGGTTTTTGGAGAAAACACACTCGATTATAAAAACTTACTGGAATTACAGGAAGTAGATGCGGTGATAATTTCAACCCCATGGTTATGGCATACAAAAATGGCCGTTGATGCCATGGAGGCCGGTAAATATACAGGTTTAGAGGTGTCTGCGGCCAACACACTTGAAGAATGTTGGGATTTGGTGAACACGCATGAAAGGACAGGTAGTCATCTCATGATATTGGAAAATGTGTGCTATAGAAGAGATGTCTTGGCTGTTCTTAATATGGTGAAAAAGGATGTGTTTGGAGAAATGCTGCACTTTACCTGTGGCTACAAGCATGATCTTAGAGGTGTTAAATTCAATGATGGCCAAACGGCATATGGTAAAGGCGTTGAATTTGGGGAAAAGGGCATATCTGAATCCAAATGGAGAACGCAGCATTCTTTGCTCCGAAATGCAGATGTATACCCAACCCATGGTTTGGGTCCCATTGCCGTAATGGCCGATGTCAATCGAGGGAACCGTTTTGTGTCCATGACATCACATGCAACCAAGGGCGTTGGACTGCACAAATATATTGTGGACAACGGAGGGGAAAGCCATCCAAATGCCAAATTAAAATGGAAACAAGGGGATATAATAACCTCTACCATAGAGACGGCAAATGGGGAGACAATCATTGTTACGCATGATGTGAACTCACCAAGACCCTATTCATTAGGGTTTACAGTGCAAGGGTCCAAAGGAATCACGGATTTTGACTATCACACCCGTAGAATTTATGTAGAAGGAACCTCAAAAAGTCATTCTTGGGAAGACATGGATACTTGGCTTAAGAAGTACGATCACCCGCTTTGGAAAAAGTATGGGGAATATGCCATGGGATCAGGACACGGAGGGATGGATTTCTTTGTAATGAATGCCTTTGTTGAATCTGCAAAGCAAAATATAGCGCCACCAATGGACGCTTATGACGCTGCCGCTTGGAGCGCAGTGACCCCATTATCCGAAGCATCAATTGAAAATAACGGAGAACCACAGGATTTTCCTGACTTCACCAGGGGTATGTGGATCAAACGCAAACCCTATAATTGGATTAAAGAAACCTTTTAAACTTAGCAATCATCTGTTAACTAACTAACTAACTAAATAACTCTATATGAAAAACCGTAAATTAATTTTATTAATTCCGCTATTTCTCTTTGCCATGGTTTCGTGGTCACAAGAGAAGTCAATTACCGGTACTGTTGTTGACGGTACAGGACAGCCTGTTGTTGGTGCCAACGTATTGGTCAAGGGTCAAGCGAAAGGCGCCGTAACAGATTTTGACGGAATGTTTACTATAGACAATGTAACTTCCGATGATGTTTTGGTAATATCTTCCATAGGATTTACCACTCAAGAAACACAAGTAGGAAACCGGACCAACATAACAGTCACGCTACAAGAAGATGTGAGTCAATTGGAAGAAGTGGTTGTAGTAGCTTATGGGACGCAGAAAAGAGAGACGGTGACTTCGTCTTTGGTCAGTATTGACTCTGAAAAACTAAAAGATATAACCACTCCCGAAGTTTCCTCAATGCTACAAGGAAAAGCCGCGGGCGTTCAAGTGGCCGCTTCCAGCGGATCTCCTGGTTCTGCTCCAAATATACTGATACGGGGTGTTGCCTCCCTAAACGGAAGTATAACCCCTCTATGGGTAGTGGATGGTGTAATCCAGCATGGTGTTCCTATTATAAACCCAAATGACGTGGCCAATATATCTGTGTTGAAAGATGCTTCGGCTACCGCATTATACGGATCCAGAGGTGCCAACGGTGTGGTAGTGGTAACCACCAAAAGAGCTCCCATGGGTGAAAAACCCCAGATTCAAGTGAGTACCAAATTGGCCATCAATCAGTTCAATAGCGGCCAGTTTGAGGTAATGGACTCACAGCAATTGT
>JAUICT010000201.1 GCA_030429325.1 Bacteroidia bacterium | reverse complement strand
TATCAGGCCTCTAGATTCCCCGCAAAACTTATGCAGGACCTACAGGGCAAACCTGTTATCCTCAGAACGTACGAAGCTGCGGTGAACACAGGACTTTTTGATGAAGTGTATGTAGTAACTGATAGTGACATTATCTCCAAGGTGGTCTCCGGAGTTGGGGGAAAGGTAATCATGAGCAAACAAAAACATGAAAGCGGAAGTGATAGGATTGCCGAGGCAGTGGAAGATATGGATGTGGATATTGTGATCAATGTGCAAGGAGACGAACCTTTTATAGACAGTGAAAGTTTGGAAAAGATCATAGAAGTGTTCAATAAGGATGAAAAAAAAGAGATAGATTTGGCCTCATTGATGACCCCAATAACCGATTGGGAAGAAATTTCCAATCCCAACACGGTCAAGGTCATTGTGGACAACCAAAATTGTGCATTGTATTTTTCACGTTCCCCCATACCCTATCCAAGGGATAAAGAGGTGGAAGCCACTTATTACAAACACAAGGGCATTTATGCCTTTAGAAAAAGGGCATTGATGGATTTTAAAAAACTGCCCATGCTGCCCTTGGAGGCGAAAGAAAAAATTGAGGCCATCCGTTTTTTGGAATATGGAAAAAAAATAAAAATGGTGGAAACCCATGTAAGTGGTATAGAAATTGATACCCCTGAAGATTTGGAAAGAGCTATTAAAGCATGGAAATAGATTTTGGAAACATTAAAGTAATTGGATTTGATGCGGATGACACCCTTTGGGTGAACGAGACCTACTTTCGGGAAACCGAAGAACGTTTTGCCGAACTCTTGGAAGAGTACGAGACCAAGAACAAGGTAGACCAAGAGCTCTTTAAGATGGAAATGGATAACTTGGACCTTTACGGATATGGCGTTAAAGGATTTATGTTGTCCATGATAGAATCTGCTTTGGATTTGTCCAACGGCAAAGTTTCCCAGGAGACCATATCGGAAATACTCAATTTGGGTAAAAAAATGATTACCCATCCCGTAGAATTGTTGGATGGGGTAGAGGAGGTACTTTCCAAGCTTGAGGGAAAATACAGGTTGATCGTACTAACCAAGGGCGATCTATTGGATCAAGAAAGAAAACTGGAAAAATCCGGCCTATCAAAGTACTTTCATCATGTAGAGGTGCTTAGTGAAAAAAAAGAAGCCAACTATAGCAATCTATTGGAACATCTCAAGATAAATGTCGATGAATTTTTGATGATAGGGAATTCCTTGAAATCGGATGTATTGCCTATATTGAATATTGGGGCAAAAGCAGTCCATGTTCCTTTTCATACCACTTGGATACACGAGATGGTAGCGGAAACGGAACAGGTGAACGACCACTTGAAGCTCAACAGCATCAAGGATATTTTAAAGTATTTATTGGATTAATGAAGATTCGTAGCGATTTGAAAAAAGACGTAATCACATCAAACAAAAAGACATACCGCAATTTTCCCATGGTGCCCAGAGTGGTGTTTGGACAAGGTAGTTTTTCCCAATTGGAAGAGATTTTATTGCCCAAACGAAAGAACTCAGATGCACCATTTATCTTTTTGGTGGATGACTTTTTTGAGAACAAGGAGTTTGTATCCAGGATTCCCTTGATATTCAATGATGAAATTATTTTTGTTTCTGCCGAAGAAGAACCCAAAACGGCACAAGTGGATGCTTTGGTGGCCTTAATAAAAGAAAGGTTCAATGAGTCTCCATCCGGAATTATTGGAATCGGAGGGGGTACACTTTTGGATTTGGCCAAGGCCGTTTCCATTTTGCTCAACAATAATGGTATGGCTAAAGATTATCAAGGTTGGGACTTGGTCAGTAGACCTTCCGTATATCATGTTGGGATTCCTACCATTAGCGGTACAGGTGCCGAAGTTTCAAGAACTACGGTTTTATTGGGACCAGAAAAAAAATTGGGAATCAATTCCGATTATACAACCTATGATCAAGTTGTCCTTGATCCAGACCTCACTATAACAGTTCCCAAGGAACAATGGTTTTTTACGGGGATGGACTGTTTTATCCATTGTGTGGAATCACTTACGGGAAGTTATTTGAACGCATTTAGTCAGAGTTATGGTGAGAAAGCCATGGAACTTTGTAAGGAGGTGTTTTTGGAAGATATACCAGCAAGCGAATCTAGGGATAAATTAATGATGGCCTCTTGGCACGGTGGAATGAGCATTGCCTACTCACAAGTAGGGATTGCCCATGCCATGAGTTATGGACTTTCATATCTTTTGGGTACCAAGCACGGTATTGGTAACTGTTTGGTGTTTCAGCATTTGGAAGAGTTTTACCCTGAAGGAGTAGAGCTTTTTCAAAAAATGCAGGAAAAGCACAATATTCAATTGCCCCAAGGCATCTGTTCCCACCTCACCCAAAACGATTTTGACATTATGGTGAATGTTTCATTGGGTATGGAACCCCTATGGGAAAATGCACTGGGAGAAGGATGGAAAAAAATAATGACCCCGGAACGATTACAGGCCCTGTACCAAAAAATATAAAAGCTAACTAGCTTGCCACATAAAAATGCACAGGCTCTCCAAATTCATATATTTTAGGATTTTGGGATGGAAACTGAATGGTTTTTTTCCTGATTTGGACAAGTGTGTGGTTATCGTGGTGCCCCATACCCATTGGTTGGATTTTTTCTTGGGTCTTTTGGTACGAAAGGTTGTAAACCAAGAAATCAATTATATCGGCAAAAAAAGTTTGTTTAAACCTCCCTTTGGATGGTTTTTTCGTTGGACTGGTGGTGCGCCCGTAGATCGCTCCAAAAGTTCCAATACCGTGGACGGGGTGGTTCAAATTTTTAACGAGAGGAAGGTTTTTAGATTTGCACTTGCCCCTGAAGGTACCCGAAAGAAAGTGGACAAATTAAGAACGGGTTTTTACCATATTGCCCAAAAGGCCAAAGTGCCTATTGTAATGGTGGCCTTCGATTTTGGCAAAAAGGAGGTGAAAATTTCCGAACCCTTCCAGACGACAGGGCAGATGGAGCAAGATTTTAATAAAATCCACGAATTTTATCGTGGAGTCTTAGGAAGGGTACCCGAGTATAGTTTTGGTGATTGAGATTTGTAAGGATAAGAATCCTAATCCGTTTCATCCAGAAAAAATAGTTCTTCAAGGGGTTTGTCAAAAAGTCTGGCTATTTTCAAGGAGAGTACAGTGGAAGGCACATATTTGTTTTTTTCAATGGCATTTATGGTTTGTCTGCTCACACCAATCTTTTCAGCTAAATCTGCTTGAGTCATGTCATGAATGGCCCGTTGTACCTTAATATTATTCTTCATGACTTCGATGTCTTAATTGTATAAAGTTGAAACGTAAAATAAAAAAAATCAGTGGGGTCAACATATTTAAGGTCATGACATAAATGAAGGTGAAATTGTGTACAAAAAGAACCAACACAATTAATACAAGATAGTTGAAAATAATAGCCCAAACCAAGGAATCGTTCCGAAGTTTATAAGTGAATTCATCTTCTATTTTTTCTCGTGTAAAGCCAACTATCAACCCTCCTATGATTATGGATAGGAGAATAAGTTCAAAACCAATCCCGGCTTCAATGATTTTAAAATATTCCATCTCATTTGGGCCAGAGGAAAAATCATTTAAAATAGAGAGCACTTTGGTTTGTATGGGTTCTTTTTCCATCGGGATAAAGTAGGAGACTACACCACTGATGATACCTATAGTAAACAGCATCCAACCAATGGATTTGTATTTATTGGGAAGCAAATAATTAGTATTCATAATAGGAGGTTTTGGATTAAAAACTGAAAATTAGATGCCTAAATGTAAAGTATATTTTACATTATAACAAATAAACTTTACATTTTTGGTCATTTTTATCCTCTAGACATGAAATCTTGATTTTCAACTTCTGTAAAATAAAACAAGAAGGTGTAATGATGGCCTAAGCCAATTTGGGCCAAGGGATTTGAAAAAATGCTGCCTGGGAGTATA
This sequence comes from Bacteroidia bacterium, assembly GCA_030429325.1. GTDB lineage: Bacteria > Bacteroidota > Bacteroidia > Flavobacteriales > Flavobacteriaceae > Flagellimonas. The sequence goes on along the minus strand of JAUICT010000201.1, from coordinate 1,088 downwards.
AACTATTCTTTCATACTATGGAAGACATTTTGCACGTCATCGTCCTCCTCAATTTTTTCCAGTAGTTTTTCCACATCGGCTGCTTCTTCCTCAGAAAGCTCCTTGGTTACCTGGGGAATACGGTCAAAACCTGAAGAAATAATTTCAATCCCCCGGGACTCCAGTTCCTTTTGGATGGCCCCAAAGTTTTCAAAGGGCGCATAGATATGGATGCCGTCCTCATCCACAAAAACCTCTTCGGCTCCAAAATCTATCAGCTCCAGTTCCAGTTCCTCAGGATCCAATCCTTCGCCATTTATGGTAAAGTTACACGTATGGTCAAACATGAATTCCACAGAGCCAGAAGTTCCCAAGCTACCATTACATTTGTTGAAATAGCTTCGGATGTTGGCCACGGTGCGGGTATTGTTGTCCGTGGCAGTCTCAATCAAAATAGCAATGCCATGGGGCGCATAGCCTTCAAAAAGCACTTCTTTATAATCGCCCTGATTCTTATCGGAAGCTCTTTTGATGGCCCTTTCAATATTGTCTTTGGGCATGTTCACTGCCTTGGCATTCTGAATTACGGCACGGAGCTTGGCGTTGGCATCGGGGTCTGGTCCACCTTCCTTAACTGCCATTACAATATCTTTTCCAATTCGGGTGAACGCTTTGGACATGGCTGCCCAACGTTTCATTTTTCGTGCTTTCCTAAATTCAAATGCTCTTCCCATATAAAAGTTTGCTTATGGATGGGGGCAAATTTAGCAAAAAAAGGGGCCCTGTCAAGTAGCTGAATGCAGTTAGGAGATCAAGAAGCGATAATAGCCTCAATAACTTGGGCCAATTTAAAATCCTTTTCGGTCACCCCTCCAGCATCATGGGTATTCAATGCGATGGTTAAGGTGTTGTACACATTCTTCCAATCAGGGTGATGGTTCATTTTTTCACATTCAAAGGCAATGCGGGTCATGGTGGCAAAGGCTTCCTTAAAATCCTTGAATTTGTAGGATTTTGTGATTGAGCCATCCGCAAATGTCCAACCTTGCATCTGTGCAAGACGTTCTTCAATGTCTATTTTTTCAAGGCGCTTCAACATAGGTATCTGA
>JAUICT010000200.1 GCA_030429325.1 Bacteroidia bacterium | reverse complement strand
TGACACCCAAGGAGGTTTTACTGGTGTCATAAACGGAGATGCGATTTTTGGAACCGATATTGAAAACATTGGAGATCTAAATAATGATGGCATTGCCGATTTGGCTGTTGCATCAAGGAGGGATGCTGACGGAGGTTCTAGGAGGGGTGCACTGTGGATACTTTTCATGAATGCCGATCTAACCGTGAATTCATATCAAAAAATCAGTGATACACAGGGTGGGTTTACGCCCATTCTTGAATTTGAGGATTATTTTGGGGGTTCCGTTCTCAACATGGGTGATTTGGATGGGGACAATGTAACCGACATCGTTGTAGGCGCATATAGGGATGATGATGGAGCGGTAAATGCAGGCAGCTTTTATACCTTGTACTTAAATACTGACGGAACAGTGAAATCATCCCAAAAAGTAAGTAATCTTTCCGGGGGGCTTTCACATCAAATTTCTGGCAGCGCCCTGTTCGGTGAATCAATTGATGGAACCAATGACCTGGATGGTGATGGCAGGCTTGAAATTTTAGTGGGGGCTTTAGGGCACCTAAACCCTACCCTATCGTCTGCAACCGGCGGATTTTATATGATTGAATTAAACAATGATGGAACCGTTTCCGAAGACTTCTTTTATACGTATGGGGAGCATTGCTTCTCGGGAGAATTGAATGGTGGCGACTATTTTGGAGGGGCTATTACCCTTCTAAATGGTGGTCAAAATCCAAAAATTGCCGTAAGTGCCTATCACGACAGTGAAAATGGACCCGAGAGAGGTGCAATCTGGATTCTTGACTTGGGCGATGTTTTCTATACACTTTCCGACCAAACCGACCCCTCTGGATGTTCAACCAATGATGGTTCATTTACCGTTTCGGACTTGGCCTCGGAAAAAGAATACACCATAACCTATGTACATGGGGAAAATTTGGTGACGGACAATTATATCTCAGATGTAAACGGAATCATTCAGGTTACTGGGTTGGAGCAGGGAGCGTATAATGACATCATTGTAACTGAAAATGTAATCAACTGCACCGATAACCTTGGAAATGTTGTGCTAAGTGGGTCAAGTTTGGATGCTCAAATTACCATTACGGAGCCAACGGAATGTGGTGCCAACAATGGAAGTATCATCATCAGCAATCTGGTTGCCAATATTGACTATACTATTTCCTATGAATACCGATCAATTCCAACTTCCCTACAATCAACGGCAAATCTAAATGGCGAAATCGTTGTTGATGAACTACCCGGAGGCTCTTATATGGACTTCATGATCAGGGAAGAGGCAAACGGTTGTGAAAATTATTATGGTGATGTGGTGCTTGAAAGTTCAAACGCTGATTTGCAGTTTGTGATCACCTCTCCAACCAATTGTACCAATTCTGATGGGAACATACAGATTATTGGTCTTGTCCCTAATGCGCTTTATCAGGTTACATACGATTTTAATGATGCCCAAACTACCAATACCATTGCTTCTGATGACCTTGGACAAATCAATTTAAGTGCTCTGGAAACAGGCTTATATGAAAACATCGTAGTTTTTGATATGGACAATGGTTGTACGTTTTCCGAACCTTTCATTGGACTGCCTTGCGTTGAAGACAACGGACTTTGCTTTACATTCAAGAAGTTTTTCACCCCTAATGGTGATGGAATAAATGATTATTGGTTTTTAGAGAACGATGCAGGCTGTGATTATTTTACACAAATTTATGATCGCTATGGAAAATTGGTTGCTGTTCTAACTCCTGAAAATCCCAATTGGGATGGGCGCTACCGTGGAAAACCAATGCCTTCCACTACATACTGGTGCAATGTGCAATTCACAGATGGGACCATAACAGATGTCTACAGGTTTCATTTTGCCTTAAAGCGATGAGAATCCGCTCAGGAACGACCAGGTTACCTCTTGAGTTTGGATTTTAGCGAGCTCCGTTTTTGCAATTTCAGGCGGATGCATCAGATGATTCAATTACGATGCACAAGATTCAGGGTCTTTATTGGTTGAAAGGCCAAAAGAACTATTGCCATGCCAATTAGAACCAAAAAAGTAATCTCAAGATTGGACAACATCATATTGATGCCCAACGACTTTTCCGAAATCTTTGTAAGCCTTTTACTTTCCTCTATTTGAATGGCCTCCAGCGCATCCAGGTTTTTCTTGAGTTCAAAAAGTGCTTTCTTGGTCTTTAAGAGTGCATCCTGATTTTTACCCTCTGCCATGCCTTCCAATTCCAATGTTTCCAACCCAGAAAATCCATGTATCAAGCGCTCTAAAAATTTGCTCTCTTCAGGAGTTAATACGGTGTTTTTATAATCGTTCAGAATAGGCTGAATCTTTTGCGAGACAAGGTAAGGTTCCACTTTCTCCCTTCCTTCAATAAGGGCGAGTTCCTCCACATAAATATGGTTCCTTAGCTTGTAGATATAATCTTGGACCATAATACGGTCATGGTATATGGAACTGACCGTTCTCTGAATGGTTTCAAAATGCCTACGGTCCAGCAAATTGGATCCCAAGACCAATAAAAAAGTAAAAGTCAATATAGACCCAACCAGTATTCGTTGTTTTCCTGAAAGTTCAGCTTTCATAGTATCGTTTTTGCATTAAACCTCAAACCACCCCTATGCGTTATGATTGGCATTGGAATCGTTTCATATATTGTATCCCATCAGCATATCACCTATTGAATAATTGACGACCCATCTTTCCTGTTCAATACCCTAATCGAATGGTTCTACCTCAATACCAATCCGTTGTGCAAAAAAAATAGGCAAACGGTATGCCTAATGAATAAAATACACAGCAGAAACTTGTAACTCATTACATAACAGCACTTTAAGCTATTAAAAAAACATACTGGCCAACAGCATTCCGGGGAATATTTACCCGCTTGGGTAAAAATCGACCAAATGATCATAATAACCAACTGTGTTTAAAGTACTTGGTCTGGGTGCTCTTTTAGCCATTCACAAGCGTTATTTCTGTAACAACAAAGAAATTCAATGCAGGTTTTAACTACAGAAAATAGCATTGCCTAATCAAGCCTTCGCCCTATCTTTGGTCGCTTATGCGGAACAATTTTAGACAGGGATATCGAATTGGAAGATATATAGTGTTGATTCCAGAATGGCGATACCCAGCAAGCGGACATTTTTTTACTTTTGATAAAGAATGGTAAACCGGCATTGAATACCGTAAATAGAATGAAAAATACTTTCTGGATCTATATATACCCATCACTTACCTGATATGGTCAAAAAAAGACTTTGTTATCCTCTTTATGACAATTATCATGTTCACATCCATGAGCCTTTTCTACTTTTGTCCCTATGAAGCACACTATTATTCTTTTGGTCGCTTTTTCGATGTTGGTCAAGCCACTTTGGCCCATCATGGAATATGTGGCCAACTATGAATATATTTCGGAAGTGTTGTGCAAAAATAAGAATAGGCCAGAGTTGCAATGTAATGGTAAGTGCTACTTGGCGAAACAATTGGAAGAACAACAAAAAGATTCCGATAGAAATCCCTTTGGAGATCAACGGTCAAAAACGGAAGTCCAGCCTATGGATTTCTTCCAACCTATACCATCCGTTGACCTGTCCTTACAATTCCAAACTTGCATAGCCCCCAGTGGTTATTATTATCAAGATTTACATACATCACTTTTCGTTAGCGACATTCCCCATCCTCCAGAGCAAGCCTGAATGAATTCGACGTACCCCTAAGGGAAAACTTCCAATATTTTCTCAACTACCGGGTGCCCTTTATTTTTTTGAATTGATTCAAAACCTTTAACCATGAAATCGAACTATTCATTTCGGGCCAGGTCAGCTTGCATAAAATATCCGCTAGTTGTCCTTGGGCTTTGCCTAATGTCAATTTTCCAGTCAAAGCTCCAGGCCCAAGAACCCATAGAGTTCCAAACCTTGGATTCAATTTTGACAATAGATTTAAAGGAGGTCATTGTCATCTCATCCTTTAAAAGAAGTATTGAACATAAATCGCAACCAAACCCACTATCCACTTTGGATGAATACCTGGAGTCCTCCAAGAAAGTATCCATGATCAAACGTGGTGCATATGCCTGGGACCCAATGCTCAATGATATGACCTCCGAGCGATTGTCCATTACCATTGATGGCATGCGCATTTTTGGGGCCTGTACAGATAAAATGGACCCGATAACATCTTATGTGGACGTATCCAATCTTTCAGATGTCCAGATAAAAAGTGGACAACAAGGTGCACAGCACGGCAATGTGATCGGCGGAGCCATAGATATGCGCTTGGAAAAGAGCAACTTTAAACCCTTGGGCTGGACAGCCGCTGTAGAGACGGGTTATGAGACCAATAACACCTCTCAAATTGTGGGTGGAGAGCTCAATTACTCTGATGAAAATTTCTATTTGGATACCGATATCATTTATCGGAAGGCAGAAAACTATACAGCTGGTGGCGGTGAAGAGGTTGCCTTTTCCCAATATGAAAAATACAATCTGTCCGCCAATGCTGGGTACAAAGTCTCCGATGACCAAAAACTGTTGGCCAGTTTTATTTTTGACGAGGCCCGGGATGTGGGCTACCCTGCCCTGCCTATGGATGTATCCTTGGCACGTGCCTTTATTGGGTCCCTAAGTTGGGTGCAATCCAATTTTATTGGAAACCTTGAGAATTGGGAATCCAAGCTATATGCCAACACCATTACGCATATTATGGATGACAGCCAAAGGCCCAATGTGCCTATTCGAATGGATATGCCCGGTTGGAGTGACACCTATGGGTTTTATTCCCAGGCTGAACTCTCTTTTGGTGACCATAGGTTTATGGGTAAAATCGATGGATTTTACAATCGTTCCTTGGCGGAAATGACCATGTATCCCAATAACCCCAATGAGCAGGAAATGTTCATGCTTACCTGGCCAGATGTACGGACGTTGAATACGGGTCTTTATCTGGAGGACAAAATCAACCTCAACGACGGTGTTTTGAAATTAGCTACTCGACTGGCCTATCAATCGTTTCATGTGGCGGATGATTTTGGGCTGAACAGTCTTCGGATTTTCTATCCAGATATGGACCAAAGACAAACACGCACACTAAAAAGTGTTTCAGCG
>JAUICT010000199.1 GCA_030429325.1 Bacteroidia bacterium | reverse complement strand
CCATTCAGGACATCTTTGATCAAATCAATACAAGGATCAATACCGCATTTGCGGAACATCCCGAATACGAAAACGATGTACAGCTTCAAAAACAGCACATTCCCTACATAGGAGAGTTGTTGATGGGTCATGTTCGTTACGGTACTTTCGGAAAAAATAGCATAGAGAGTGTACACCCTTTTCTACGGCAGAACAACTGGATGCACCGAAACCTAATTGTGGCCGGAAACTTTAACCTTACCAATGTTGACGAACTCTTTGGCAACTTGGTGGAGCTTGGACAGCACCCCAAGGAAATGGCAGACACGGTCACCGTTATGGAGAAAATTGGCCACTTTCTGGACGATGCCGTGGCTAAACTCTACAAGCAAATCAAGAAGGAGGGTTACAACAAAAGAGAAGCTTCGCCTTTGATTGCTGAGCGATTGAACGTTGCGAAAATTTTAAGAAAAGCATCCAAAAACTGGGATGGTGGATATACCATGGGTGGTTTGTTGGGACACGGTGACGCTTTTGTGGTTCGTGATCCCGCAGGCATTCGCCCTGCTTACTATTATAAGGATGATGAGATTGTTGTAGTGGCATCTGAACGACCCGTGATTCAAACGGTCTTCAACGTACAATATGATGATGTAAAGGAACTAGATCCAGGACATGCCATCATTGTAAAAAAGGGAGGTACGGTTGATCTTAAGGAAATCTTGGAACCCACTGAACGTAAGGCCTGCTCTTTTGAGCGCATCTATTTTTCAAGGGGGAGCGATAAGGAAATCTACCAAGAACGAAAGATGTTGGGGAAATTGGTATTTCCGCAGATCCTTAAATCCATTGATGACGATTTGACCAATACGGTCTTCTCCTATATTCCCAATACCGCCGAAACCTCTTTCTTTGGAATGGTCAAAGAGGCGCAGAGTTATCTCAACAAGAAAAAGGAACAACAGATTCTGGCTTTGGGACCCAATATAACAGGCGAAGAGCTTCATGAAATTTTGGACGTGCGACCGCGAATTGAAAAAGTGGCCATTAAAGATGCCAAACTGCGAACATTCATTACCCAAGATACAAGCAGGGATGACCTCGTGGCCCACGTTTATGATATTTCCTACGGTTCGGTAAAGGAGGATGACAATCTTGTGATTATTGACGATAGTATAGTAAGGGGCACCACCTTAAAACGAAGCATCCTAAAAATATTGGATCGGCTTTCCCCCAAGAAAATCATTGTGGTTTCCTCAGCACCTCAGATACGCTATCCCGATTGCTATGGGATAGACATGGCCAAGTTGGAAGATTTTGTTGCGTTTAAAGCTGCACAGGCACTACACGAAGATCATGGAACTACCCACAAAATCAAGGAAATCTACGAGAAGTGTCTAACCCAGACCAAATCCAAGGATAAAGATGTGGTCAATTATGTGAAGGAATTTTATGCTCCATTCACCAATGAACAGATTTCCAAAAAAATCGCTGAAATCCTAAGCCCAGAGGGGATAAAAGCCGAAGTGGACATTATTTACCAGACGGTTGATAACCTGCATGAAGCGTGTCCAAAAAACCTAGGCGATTGGTACTTTACCGGGGATTACCCCACACCAGGAGGAAATCGCGTAGTAAACAGGGCCTTCATCAACTTCTACGAAGGAAAGAACGAACGAGCATATTGATCAAGCCAATCCAGAACCAAAGCCATGTATGCATTTCATCGATGAAATAAGCAGATTGGCGTGTTTTTATACGATGGGCAAGCGGCAAACCTACTTTAGTGTTGCCATAGCATAAGTAGGTTAAGTTCATGGTAAGATTTGGGGCAAAAAAGGTGGAAGCTATTCCACCTTTTTTATTTTGTATACTTTCCAATCCCACTGTTTCGTAATCCTTTTCCTTACTAACAGCCCGTACAAACTACAAGTTGGGCAGTTCAACCAATTAACGTGGGTTTCATCTAAAAGCTTGCTGGGCAAAAGACCCCTTGGCGTACATTTGGAGGACCATAGCATAAGTAGGTTAAGTTCATGGTAAGATTTGGGGAAAGAAGGCGGAGCGTGCTCCGCCTTCTTTATGTTTGACAACCAAGGATTTATCTAAAAAATCGATGAACTGCACGTTTTCTTTTTTGTTGAAAAAGCAAAAATTTCTCCAAAACCCTTTGTTATTTTACACAATACCAGTATTTTAGTCTCGCCATAGCATAAGTAGGTTAAGTTTATGGTAAGATTTGGGACGAAAACGGCAGGAGCTTTCCTGCCGTTTTCTATTTACACTAATCATCCTGTTCCTTCAATAAAAAAAGCCGCGCAAAAATGCACGGCTTTTAAAAGCATATTATTAAAGCGGTCTTATTTTCCTGCTTCGTAGTTTTTGGAAACCTTGTCCCAATTGATCACGTTGAAAAAAGCAGAAATATAATCAGGTCTCCTGTTTTGGTAGTTCAAGTAGTAGGCATGCTCCCATACATCCAACCCTAAAATAGGTGTTCCGTCACAACCAGTGCCGGGCATAACGGGATTGTCTTGGTTTGGGGTAGAGCACACTTCCAACTTGCCTCCCTTGTTTACACACAACCAAGCCCATCCTGAGCCAAAACGTGTTGCCGCTGCCGCCGCAAACTTTTCCTTGAATCCATCAAAAGAACCAAAAGCAGCATCAATGGCCTTGGCCAATTCGCCACTTGGGGTTCCTCCCCCGTTGGGAGACATTACTTCCCAGAAAAGGGCGTGGTTGTAATAGCCCCCACCATTGTTTCGTACTGCACCGTTGTTCATATCCAAATTGGACAAAATGTCCTCAATTCCCTTACCTTCCAAATCTGTCCCAGCAATTGCATCGTTCAACTTGGTAGTATACCCGTTGTGGTGCTTGGTATGGTGAATCTCCATGGTCCTAGCATCTATATGTGGTTCCAATGCATCGTATGCATACGGTAATTTTGGTAATTCAAAAGCCATAATTCTTTGTTTTTGTGTTATTACTAATTCATGTAAAAATACGGGTTTTAACAAACATATTCATCTAAATCCGTGTTAAGTTCAGATCGATAATTCTTATTTTGCAATAAAAGTTTTCTTGGGTAACAACAACTTTAAAATATACAGTGCTTCGGCTGGTTCCGGCAAGACCTATGCCTTGACCAAGGAATACTTAAAACTGTTGTTGACCAACGATTCTCCTTCCAAGTTCAGGCAGATTTTGGCCATTACCTTTACCAATAAGGCTGTGGATGAGATGAAAACCCGAATCTTGGACAACCTATTTGCTTTTGGCAAAAGTCCCATTCCCCAAAAACAATCATCTCTTTTTAATGAGTTGTGCCAAGAACTTTCAATAGACGATACGGAATTGCAACAACGCTCGGAGAAAGCCCTAAAGCGAATTTTGCACAATTATTCGTTCTTTGAGATTTCTACCATTGACAAGTTCAACCATAAGATCATAAAGACCTTTGCCCGCGATTTGCATCTTTCCCAAAATTTTGAGGTGGAGCTGGACATTGAACTCCTCTTGGAAGAAGCCGTTGGCCGTTTGTTAGAGCGTGCCGGCAGTGATGTAGAACTCACTGAAGTGCTGATTGCTTTTTCCCTTGAAAAAATTGATGACGACAAAAGCTGGAACATTGCTTACGACCTCTTGGAAATTGGGAAATTACTCTTTCAAGAAAACCATGCTGCACATATAGATTCTTTGCGTTCCAAGTCTATTGCCGATTTTAAGGAAATTCAGAAATCAATAGCCTCAATGAGCAAGGCTATCGAGGAAAAGGCAAAACAACTGGCTCAAAATGTCCTTGAGGAAATAGGCAGGCAGGGTTTTGAGTTAACAGATTTTCCAAGCGGTACCCTGCCCAGTCATTTTAAAAAAATATCTGAGGGGGTTTTTGAAGCTAGAAGATTATACAACAATAAACTTGAACAAAATTTAAGAGAAAACAATAAGATTCTTTACTCCAAAGATAAGAGGGACTCATCCACTTTATCTTCTATAATTTTAGAGCAGTTCTTGCTTATAAAGAAGAATCTATGGCAACTAACATATTTAAAAAACATCTATGGCAACATGGTTCCCTTGACCTTGCTCAATGAGATTGCCAAGGAAATCAAAAATATCGAGCTGGATCGGGACATCATCCCCATTTCGTCCCTCAATGCTATTCTTTCCAAAGAAATCAAAGACCAACCCGTTCCCTTTATCTATGAGCGAATGGGTGAAAAATACCGCCATTATTTTATTGATGAATTTCAGGATACCTCCCAAATGCAATGGGAAAACCTGGTTCCACTTATTGGGAACGCCCTGGAAAGTGAGGATGAAAAACACCAGCGTGGTTCCCTTTTCTTGGTGGGGGATGTAAAGCAGGCCATTTATCGTTGGCGGGGAGGACGGGCCGAACAACTTTTGGACCTGTTAAATGGACAATCAACGCCCTTTGTAGTGGAGCCTAGCATCCGTTCATTGGAAACCAACTGGCGGAGCTGTGACGAAATCGTCCAATTCAACAATCGTTTTTTTACTTCGGTGGCACCCATACTCCAAAATGAAGCGTACAAAAATCTCTTTTTACAGGACAGCCATCAAAAAACCAATAACAAATCTGGCGGATTTGTACAACTGTACTTTTTGGAAAATGGCATCGAAGACAAAGAAGAAACCTACTGTTTAAAAACCTTGGAGACCATCCAACAGCTAACCTCCCAAGAATATCCCTATTCGGATATCTGCATCTTGGTCCGTGACAATAAAAACGGTATGCTCTTGGCCGATTTTCTGGCCCAAAACCATATTCCCATTATTTCATCGGACGCACTCCTGCTCAACAATAACAAAACTGTCATCTTTTTAATGGCTTTGTTGCGCATTATGGAGAATCCCCTGGATCGCGAAGCAGCATACCAAGTGCTTTTGTTCTTGACGAAGCATGAAACGCACAAGCATGGTGTCATTTCCAAAAATTTAGACCGTGTTGAAGCCTATCTTTTTGAAGAACATGCTTTCAATATGGAGAAACTAAAAGGGCAGTCCGTATCCACCATTTTGGAAAGTGCCATTGTACAGTTTGAACTCGCCCGTGACTCCACGGCATATCTCACCTTTTTAATGGACGAAGCCTTACTGGTTGAAAAAAGAATG
>JAUICT010000198.1 GCA_030429325.1 Bacteroidia bacterium | reverse complement strand
CGTCATGGTTATGATGTGATCATGGTAGATTACAGGGGTTTTGGAAAGAGCACGGGACGCCGTACCCAAAAAGCTATTAAGCGAGACATGCAGGTCGTGTACAATAAGATCAAGGAAAAAGTGTCTGAAAAATACATTATTCTCTATGGACGCTCCATGGGTTCGGGTTTTGCTGCCAAACTGGCCTCCATGAACTCCCCGCGAATGCTTATTCTGGACGCGCCCTACTACAGTTTAAGCAAGGTGGCCAAAAAATTTATCCCGTTTATGCCGCTCTCCCTCTTGATAAAGTTTCCCATGCCCACATACAAGTGGTTGAAGTATGTCAACTGTCCCATTCACATCATCCATGGTACTGATGACAGACTAATTCCCTATAAAACCAGTGTGAAGTTGTCCAAGATAAAACCGGAATTATCAAAATTACATACCGTAATAGGAGGAGGACACAAAGACTTGAACAACTTTGAATCATACCACAGCATGTTGGAAGAAATCATCACCAGCCGCCCCACCAAAGTGAATCTGGAAGGTTCCAGCATCAATGTGAAACACTCTTCAAAACGCGCCAATGCCAAAGCTTAAACGTTTCGGGATTATAATAGCGTCCATCTTGATACTGCTCTCGATTATGCTCTATTCATTTCAGGAAAAACTGATTTTTTTGCCCACCAAGTTAACTCAAGATCATGTTTATACCTTTAATGCCGATTTTGATGAAATTTTCCTTGATACCACGGATGGAGCGCGTTTAAATGCCCTTCACTTTTATACGGACAACCCTAAAGGGTTGATCTTATACTTTCATGGAAATGCCGGTGACTTGTCACGCTGGGGTGAAATCGTATTGCCTTTTGTTGACTTGGGCTATGATGTTTTGGTGATGGATTATCGCAATTATGGCAAAAGCACAGGCAAACTCAGTGAACAAGCACTCTATCAAGATGCACAACTGTTCTATACCTATGCCAAGGAAAAATATGAAGAAAACAATATTATTGTTTATGGAAGATCATTGGGTACTGGCATTGCAAGTCAGTTGACTTCCCAAAACCGACCTCAAAAACTTATTTTGGAAACTCCTTTTTATAGTCTTTCAGAAATAGCCCAAGAACGTTTTCCTTTTTTACCGGTTTCCTATCTATTGCGCTATAAGATTCCGTCATATCAATTTCTGCAGAGAGTGAATTGCCCTGTTCGTATCTTCCACGGCACCAATGACAACGTGGTTCCATATGCATCAGGAAAAAAACTGTATGACTCCATTTCTAACGGCAACAAAAAAATATATACCATCCCCAATGGCAATCACAATAACTTAAGTGATTTTGAAATCTATTGGAACGGGATTCAAAAGGAATTGGACCCGGCCTCAATCAAATAAATCCGAAGAAAGGTAACGATCCCCACGATCACAGACTATGGATACAATAGTGCCTTTTTCAAGGGTTTCGGCCAATCGAATCGCTGCCGCAGCGGCCCCACCACTGCTCATCCCTGCAAAAATCCCTTCTTCCTTGGCCAGTCGCTTGGCCATTTCCGTGGCTTCTTCCTCACTTACTTCCAACACAGTATCCACCTTTTTTGGATTGAATATCTTGGGAAGGTAGGCTTCGGGCCATTTGCGAATCCCCGGAATCTTGGAATCATCGGTAGGCTGCACACCCACAATCTGAACCTTGGAATCCTGTTCCTTCAAATAGGTAGAGGTTCCCATAATAGTTCCTGTGGTACCCATACTGGATACAAAATGGGTGATTTCGCCATGGGTATCCTTCCAAATTTCTGGTCCCGTGGTTTGATAATGGGCCATCCAGTTGTCGTTATTGGCAAATTGGTTGAGCATAACATACCCTTCATCCCTAACCTTGGCCTCCGCATAGTCCCGGGCACCTTCAATCCCAACATCGGAGGGGGTTAAAGTAACTTTGGCACCATAGGCACGCATGGTCTGTACGCGTTCCTTGGTGGAGTTTTCGGGCATTACCAGTTCAATGTCAAGCCCATAAATTCCTGCAATCATGGCCAAAGCTATTCCAGTGTTCCCACTAGTGGCCTCGATGAGCTTTGATGAGGTTGAAAAATCCCCACGGTCCAATCCACTCTTGATCATATTGTAGGCAGGGCGATCCTTGACACTACCGCCAGGGTTGTTTCCTTCAAGTTTAAACAATAATCTTACATTGGGATTGGGGTTCAACACCTTGGATTCTACCATAGGCGTGTTCCCTATAAGGTCCAGAATAGTTTTAGACATTGCTAGGCGCAGTTTTTATTTTGATTTCGGGCGTATGGAATACTGTTGAATTTGGTGGAACCGAAGACGTTAACCATGCATTACCTCCAATAACCGAATTCTCGCCAATCACAGTGTTTCCACCTAAAATGGTGGCATTGGCATAAATGGTGACATTGGACATAATGGTAGGGTGCCTTTTGGTCTTTTGCAGACTTTTGGCCACATAAAGGGCGCCCAAGGTTACCCCTTGATAAATTTTCACATGGTCATGAATCACAGCAGTTTCCCCTATGACCACACCAGTGGCATGATCTATAAAAAATGATTTTCCTATCTGTGCACCAGGATTGATATCCACTCCTGTTTGTCTGTGGGCATATTCGGTCATAAGTCTCGGCACCAAAGGAAAACCTTGAATATACAGTTCATGGGCCAAACGGTATATGGCAATGGCGTAAAAGCCGGGATAGGCCATATAGATTTCCTGAATGGACAATGAGGCTGGGTCGCAATCCAAAATGGCCTCGGCATCCAAGTTGAGTTTTTCCAAAACCTCTGGTAATCGGGACACATAATTGTCCCACACTTTGGTGCAAGGTTTTTGCAACTCCCAACAGGCCATATCTGCCAAATGCTGAAACTTTTCCTCCAAAACATCAAGATTCTCGGCAACGGGTGTATTTACATCAAAGAGGGTATAAAAAAGTGTATTGGTAAATTCCTCTGTTTCTTCTTTTAGTCTATAGTCTAAATAGGGTTGTTTTTTGTGCCTATTCAGTTCTGCGATGATTTTCTCCTTGTCCATGCTTTAAAAGTTGTCCTAAAATTAGCCAAAACCTAACCATCCACTTGTAGAAATGTATAACTTTAGCTTAAAAATAACACATCCTAAAAAGAAGCCGTGAATAATTCCATTATCCCCAAAGAAGCTTTTGACATATTAAAAGTACTTGCCAAAAACAACAACAAAGAGTGGTTTGAAAAGAATAAATCCGTTTTCAAAAAACATGAATCAGAAGTTAAATCCTTTTTTGAAAGCGTTAAGGAACATCTGAGTCAACATGACGATATCGAGAAAATGAAAATGTTCCGGATTTATAGGGATGTACGTTTTTCCAAGGACAAAACCCCATATAAAACCCACTTTGCAGGGTCGTTTTCCCGATTGGGCGCACATCTAAGGGGAGGATATTACATTCATTTGCAGCCAGGAAATTCTCTGCTGGCCACCGGCTTTTGGGCGCCCAATAAAGAAGACCTGTTCCGTATACGAAAAGAATTGGAAATGGATGCATCCGATTTTAGGAAGGTCATCAATGACCCGGATTTCACCAAAATTTGGGGAGAACTACAAGGCGATGCCGTAAAAACAGCCCCAAAAGGTTTTGATAAGGACCATCCCAATATCGATCTCATCAAAAATAAACAGTATGTCTTTGTGCGAAATTTTACGGACCAAGAGGTGCTATCCCCCAATTTTATCGAGGAAGTGGACAAATCGTACCGGGCTATTCGACCTTATTTTGATTTGATGAGCGATATCCTCACCACCAATCTCAATGGAGAATCAATGCTGTAATAGCACTTCACTTTCCAAAAGTTGTACTTGGTCCTTCAGCCGTTCAATGACCATATTCATCATCCGCTTGTTTAAAGCAGAGGAGTTTTTAATATATGCTTGGTACTCTTCAACCGTAAATTGCCCAATGACCATGCCCTTGAGCGAATTTCGAAACTTGATGTCCTTTTGGATGGCGCGCTCAATATATTCCATCTTCTTCTCCAAAGGAAGGTCATTAAAAACCCCTTTGTGTTTGGCAATGTAATTCTTGAAGGCTTCTACCAACAACAGGTTTTGGAGTTTAATGACAGGGCGTAAAGTCTGGTTCTGAAAACGTTCTTCCGCACTCATTTGGTTGTTGAAATAAGACTGTAGAATTTCGGGGCGGAGATCCAAAAGACTCTTAGATCGTGAATCCATGGCTATTAGTTTCAATAAAGTTACACAATCGTCCACCTAGCATTTTTTGTAAGGCTGATAGTTGTTAACGATGTTATGAACATGCACTCCAAAGTTTATTTAAGTATTTTTAGGCCAAATCAAAATCCATGAGCGTAAAATTTGTTGGCCTTTCTTTACTCGTTTTGATGGCCATTTCCTGTAAAAAAGAAGCCAAAAAAGAAGAACCCCAAGTTTGGAATACCAAAAAACTGGCAGAGGAAAACGCTACCCACAACCAACTATTGGATATTGAAAAAGAGCAGGGGTGGGAGCTGTTGTTCGATGGAAAAACCTTGAATGGCTGGCATGTGTACAATGCTGGGGCGCCAACAGTCTGGGAAGTGAAGAATGGAGAGCTCCACCGTAGCTTGGAAAACGATTCCGAGCATAATGAGGATTTGGTCACGGACAAAGCCTATGAAAACTATGAACTGGTCTTGGAATGGAAAATCTCCAATCGTGGGAACAGCGGTATATTCATCAACGTTCAGGAAAAGCACAATGTAGCCACGGCCTACCAAACCGGGCCCGAGTTCCAAATTCTGGATCCCAATCATATGGACCATGATATTGCCGTTAAAAAATCGGGTTGCCTGTATGGTTTTTCCCCTCAAAAGAATGAGGCCGTCACCAAATCTGGCCAGTGGAACCAAACCCGCATCAAACAAGTCGATGGAAAAGTGGAATTCTATCTAAACGGTGTACTTACCGCAGTCGAAGATTTTACTACATCGGAATGGAAAGAAAAAATCTCGCAAACACATTTTAAAAACTATCCCGAGTTTGGACAAGCCACAGAGGGAAAAATCACCTTACAGGATTGGTATTTTGAGGTATGGTTCCGGGACATCAAAATCAGGGAGTTATAGTTTATTCTATCTTCCCATCATGGAACCC
>JAUICT010000197.1 GCA_030429325.1 Bacteroidia bacterium | reverse complement strand
TAAAAATTGCCTTAAATATCCTTTTAAAAGGGATGCAAGAGCTCGCTCATCATTTTTTTAAATGCGCAAGAAAAAGCATCGGAAACCTGAAACTCGTTTCCATCCTCCATAATCAACTTTATGGTGCTCTTGTTATTCACGAGTTCCCTGATTCGACTATAGTTTACAATGGCCGACTTATTTACCCTAATGAAGGTATGGGGCAGTAAGCTTTCCAGTTTCTTTAAAGATATCCGCAGAAGTTTTTTGTCATCATCCATGACAAAATTGGCGTAATACCCTTCTGAGTAAATATATTGGATGGAATTTTTGTTGAGGAAATAATTTTTTATGCCTTCAGGGACTACTACCAGTTCTGTATTTGAATCTTTTAGACGGCCCAACACACCCTTTACCTTATGGAACTGGGCTTCGTCATTGCCCACTACTCTTTCAATAGCCTCATGAAAGCGATTGGATTTAAAAGGTTTCATCAGATAATCGATGGCCCTTAGTTCAAATGCTTTTATGGCATAATGGTCATAAGCCGTTATAAAAATTATTTTGCCCTTAAAAGTATCCTCTCCCAAACTTTCAAGAACGGTAAATGCTGTGGCATCCTTAAGTTGAATATCCAGCAACAACAAATCAGGCTTGGTTCCGGCAATAATACGGGTTGCATCTTCTGCGGTCATGGCAGTGCCTGTTAATTCCAATAAGGGATGCTCATTCACCATTTTAACAACCCTGCGCAAAGCTGGGCCTTCGTCATCCACCACTACCACAGATAGCTTTTTCATCGTATCGGCACCTCATTTATGACCCAATCTTCGCTCTGGTATAATCTAAGTACAGGACCATTGGGGTTATAGAGTTCCAATCGTTTTCTTACATTGGCCAGCCCATGGTTTTCAAGAGTGTCTGTAAGCGCTTTACCATTGTTCTTGACTAAAATCACCCTGTCTTTGTCATTTACTTCTATAAGGATTATCAGCTTTCCTGACATTCCCTGAAACCCATGCTTGATCGCATTTTCAACTATGGGTTGAAGTATAAAACTGGGAACCAACAATTTTGAAGCCTCTTCATCTATGCTTATGCTATACTCCAACTGATCTTCGAACCGTATTTTTTCTATGGATAAATATTTTCTTACGTTTTCAAGCTCTTCCTTTAAAGTGATCAATTTTTTGAAGTCCGAATTGAGGGTAATTCTAAGAAAATCACTTAAGTTGATGAGCATTTCCTGTGCCTTTAGCTTGTTCTCATCTATAATGGAAACCACACTGTTGAGCGAATTGAAAAGGAAATGGGGTTGCAATTGGCTCCTTAAAAGTTGTAGCTTGGATACCCCCAACTTTATTTCAAGATCCTTTTTACGGGTGATTTCTTCCCGCAAATTATGTACAAACTCATAGGCATATATAATGGCTATCTGAAAAAGGTAGTTCTTCAGGGTATGATTAAAATTTGACAATATGAATCCTGTAAAAGCCTCTCTAAAATCCTCAAATGATCCTGCTATGAAAAGGGCATAGACGCAAACCACCATTAAGACATATAGTAATACGTACACCACCCCAAAGAGGGCCAACAAAAAAAGTCGTTTTCTTACCTTGAACTTGGCACAATAATCAAACAATGGAATCAAGTACATAAAAAGCAACAAAATTCCTATGACAAAGCTTCCCAGCGGAAAAACAAAAACTTCTGTCACCGTAATACTTTCGGGGTAAAGCACCCTCATCACGGTAAGTTGAATGAGGGTAGATACCCCTAAAAGACTCCATAATGCAATAATCCATCTTGTTCGGTTCATCTTGAGAAAAAATGAAACCCAATTTAGTCCTTTATGATGTGTTGTGCCGTTGAACAAGATGGTGTTACTAGCTTAAATTATGGAGGTTTGCTGCAATGTTTGCATGTTTTACATCATACTTACCCTATTTCATATCAATTGGGCAAATACTCTTTTGGAATGGGGTTTTCCGGGGTTTCCTGAGCCCAAAAAATGTTCATGACCCACCAACGTTCACCGGTATACAATAACTGGATGCTGTTGATTCCCCTCATAAACGGTTCCGTATCCGTTCTGCTATGAAATGTTTCGTACGTGCTAAACACATGGGCGATGGGTCCAAATTGTTCCATGGTCCTATGGATTTCATCCTCAAAAAATCCATTGGTCAACAACCAATCCCCCGAATTTGCAATATATTCTCCCGGGGTCAGGTAGCGTGCCCCCACTTGCCCTTCGGGGTTCTTTCCACTGGCCACCATTTGCGCTCTTGGATAATAGAGGTACCGAAACAGTTCCCAATCCCGTTCCTCTCCTTTTTCCCCGGAAATTACCGAATACAATGTGGCTATGGTACTGTCCAAGGTTTTTACCTTTTCCCCATACTTCTTATCCAATGCAGCCTGTGAGTATGTTGTGTTGGTCCATGCCATCATAACTGTGGCCAAAAGAAGTAGCTGGTTTTTCAACACAACCGGAATAAATCTTTTCTTCATGAGTTGACTATCTTAAAATGAGTTCTAGAAAGGCAATTGATATGTACCGGATTGTACTTCTGCTATTATTTCTTTTACTCTTGGCTGAAATTGCTCTGGCGTTTTAGGCAACACGGCTTCCAATTCCTTTACAGCCCGTTTGGAATCATTCAAAAAGTAGAGACTTACCCCTTTATTGATCTTCAGAAACCAAGCCTCTGGATATTCCTTTATCTTGGAAGTGACAAAATCCAAGGCCTTTTTAGGTTGATCCAACCGCAACATCAACATGGAAGTACTATTGGCCTCCATGGCATTAACCACCATACCAGATGCCTCATCCAATACGGCAGACACCTCATCTGATCTTTCCATTTTTTGCAAGAGCAATGCTTTGGTAGCTAGATTGGTCAGGTTTTTATTGGCAGCAAAGCCATTGAATCCTCCGTTTATGGATCTGTTGGCCCACTGTAAGGCCTCTTCCAGGTTGGTATTGTGGTCCAAACACCATCTCGCGGCATCGTTCCAAGCCTGCCAATGATAGGTATTGATTCCCCGGAGCTCGCTTCTAAAGCTTTCCACCACGGTGGTTTCCAAATCCACAGATACTTTAAATGGAATACGTTTGTCCGCCCACTCCAATCCGATGGTCACCGAATCTGGCGTCCAATCCAAAAACTCATAATCCAACTTTTCAGAAAATTCGCAGGCCTCACCATTGACATTAACCGCTAGGCTGATATCATTCTCCTTATCCAAATAGTAGCTTCCCCACTGATCATGGTTATGGGCAAATAGGAGTTCAAAATCATTCCCATCCGGAATAATGTGAAATCCATAGGTTCCTGCCTCTAGGAGTTGCCCCTCAATACGCACATCCGTACTGAAACTGATCGTAGTGTTCATATTGGCCCCTGCACGCCAAGCAATGGGTTCCCCTTTTTGGGGGATAATATTGGGATTGTTCCACACATCCCTACCATTTACGGATGGACTGCTGTAGTTTATGGTAATATCTGTCACGGCCAATTGCTGGGTTTCAGTGACTCGGTTACTGGTCTGTGGTATTTTTAGGGTATGGAATTGGGCAAACGCCTCCAATGATGCACATAAAAATAGTGCGAATACAAAAAATCTTGTCATTATATTTCTCATTTTCAAATTAATAATCATTAATACTAATTGGCTTGCCATGAACCTATAGAATGGCTTATATTGTACAAGCTTAGTTCGATTTTGGGTTTTTTAATTCCTGATTTTCGAATTCCGAAGATGTTTTTTATGAAAGATTTTCTTTTTTTGGCCTTCTTTTCGGGTATCGCCATAGCCTTGGGCTTCTTGATTTCCTTTTACCTCCTTTTTGTCCGAAACGAACAGCGTTTTAAACTAAAGTTTTTGGGTTTTCTCTTTATGGCCCTTTCCCTTCGGATTGCAAAATCCATTTTGTTTTTTTCGGGAGAGATTCCCAATCTGGCCGTAGCTATTGGGTATTTGGGCCTTTCCAGTATTGGTCCCCTTCTTTGGTTATATTTTAAGTATTTTAATGCTGATTCTGCAAACCTGGCACCCAAAGACCTGATCCACTTTTTACCGGCATTGATAGGCACCGTTCATATTGCCCTAGCCAGGAACCCAGTGGCAAGCATCTACTATCTCTATACCACTTACGGCCTTTTCATCTATGTATTGGCTTCTTGGCTAAAGTTCCGTAAGTCTGGTGAAACCAAAGCAGTTTCCCATAAATGGAATTCTCTCTTAATACTGACCGTGGGATGTTTTGGGGGTATCTTTCTTTTTCAATTTTATACCGATACCATGTTCAATTATGCCATGGGCGCCGTAGTTGCCGCAATCATGGTCTTTGTGCTTTTGGTCTTTCTCCTGAACAATCCCGTGCTCTTTCCTTCAAAACGGAAAAGTGTTTCTTTTGATTCTTCTCTGATCCATCGTATCAAATCAGAACTCAATGCCCAAAAAATCTATCAGGAACCTTCGCTTACCTTGGATAAGTTTGCGAAAAAATTAAATCGTCCTGCTTATCTGATTTCTAGAATCATCAAACAGGAATACGGGATGACCTTTCCTGAACTCATCAATTATTGCAGGATACAGCAAGTTGCAGCAGCCTTGTCCAGCGGTAGGGGCAAAAATGTAAAAATTGAAACCTTGGCCTATGAAGCTGGTTTTAATACCCCTTCTACATTTTACACTGCTTTTAAAAAATTCACGGGAATGAATCCCACTGAGTTTCAGAAAACCCCATCCAAGGTACAAGCAGAGGTCCTTTCCAACCCAAACCTGGCCTATTCAAAAAAATAGTCTTGCTTTTTGGAACAAAGGGGACAATCCAAAACAGACTGCCCCCTTTTCATCAATCGAATCAAAAAAATGTCAACCAAATTACTAGTCTATATCCCAAAATAATTTGGTGGTCAATTGGTCACCTCCAATAGCACTGGCGGCTGCTTCCCTATTGGCATTGTTCCGGTTCTGCTCATCTATGGGATAGGTAAGTCGTACTGGGATATCATCCAAGGTCAACTGCGGTGCCGCATTCAAGATGGGATAATCAAACCTACGCCATTGTAGCCAACTTTCCTGACCCCTGTTAAAAAGTGCTATCCACATCTGGGTACCAATTTTTTGTTTGAAGTCCCCCGCAGCCGTGGCATAGG
>JAUICT010000196.1 GCA_030429325.1 Bacteroidia bacterium | reverse complement strand
AGCTCCTCAGGATGCCGCTACCATGAGCTATGTAGACGCACGTGCGGATGACGACATTACAGGGGTAATCTTTACGCCCGCCACCAATCAACTTACCGTAAACGAAGGGACAACAACTTTTTCTGCCGACCTTTCCGCTTTGGAGGAAAGTGCAGATATAGCCACCAATGCCACTAACATAACAGCCAACACAACCGCAATTAATAATCATATTGCAGATGATCTTGATTTGGACATAACTAACGAAATCCAGAACATAGAGGAAGTCCTTGCCGATGGAAACAATGCCAACGGGGCCGTGATCACCGGACTTGGAACACCGACAGCGGCCACTGACGCAGCGACCAAGGCATATGTGGACGCACTCGATGGAACCGATGACCAAGACCTTGGGATAGGGGCGGGCGGAACCACCAACGAAAGTGTTGAGCTGACAATTACAGATGGTACAAGTGCCACCATCGACATCCGGGATGCCGATCCTGACCCCAACAATGAGAACCAAACGGTTTCCCAAGGAGTGGGAATCACAGTTACAACTCCCGCAGCTCAAGAATTTAATGTAGCCGTAACTAATCCGGTTATAGCTATTGGAAGAATCATTGGAGGAGCAGGCGCTCCTGTTGGAGCAACGGTCACGAATAATACAGGAGGATCATACACAGTCAATTTGAGCACAACCCCAACAAATTATGTTGTTCAATTAACTGTTGAAAACGGTACTGGGCCAAGAACTATTCAATTGACCAATCAGGCAGCGGCTTCATTCACTGTTCAAATATATAATGCTGGAGCAACTTCAGATTCAGATTGGAGTTTCACTGTAATTTCCTTTTAAGTATTGAAGTATTTCGCATACATACCCCTATTCCTTATGGCTTGCTTTGCCCAAGCACAGACCGGCTTGTACAACAGTGGCAACTTACGTGTACATGCCAGAGGGGACAATATGGGTTTGGGTTTACACACCAATATCATCAACGATGGTACTCTTGATCATAATCAAGGTCTTGTAGGCTTTTATGGCAATGGTGTGGTACAGGTTTTGGGAAGTATTCCCCTTCGGCTTTGGGACACCGAGTTTATGGTCGCCAATAATGCCCTTTTGCAGAACACTGTACTGGTAGAGAACAACGTCAATTTTTTGGAAGGCAATGTTCAGACCCAAAAAAGCGATCAGACCATCTTTCTGAACTTTACGGACAATGGCTTTTTTACAGGGGAGGGCAACGCTTCCAAGGTAACCGGCTTTGCAGCAGCGAGCAATAGAAGCCTTTTTTCGTTTCCAGTAGGTGACCAAAACCAATTGCGTCCCTTGATTTTGGAATCGGAAACCAATACTCCTTTTGCCATTTGTGCCTACTTTTTTGAAAACCCTTCCAATCCATTCTCTATTTCGCAAAGCTTTAATGTCAATGAAAAAGTCAGGGATATAGGAACGGTTTCGAACCAGGAGTTTTGGTTCATTCAAAGTGATGTGCCTGCCAGGGTAACCATCAGTTGGAATCCAAGAAGTGGTCTTGGACTTATTCCCAATGCCACTCTGGAGTCTATAATCGTGGTAGGATGGAGCAAAGCATCCAACCAGTGGGTACCCATAGGAAATTCGGCCATCAGTGGCGATGTTGCCAACGGCTTTGTGGTATCCGAGACCTTTGTACCCAATGAATATGAAGCCATAACTTTTGGCACCATCCCCCTGCCTACAGACACTTTTGCTGTGGATCACCCTACTTTAGGCAATTATTTTCTTAGTCCAAATGCGGATGGGGTGAATGACGTATTGGTGATAGACGGAATGGAGGAATCTCCCAACAACAGCTTGCTCATCTTTAACCGTTTTGGCCAAAAAGTGTATGAAAAAATCAACTATGTTGATGAGTTTTACGGCATGTCCAACACCGGAAGTCTGATCATGAGCCAAGATATTGGTCTTCCCGAAGGCGTTTATTACTATCTGGTTACCTTGGATGACCTTCAGTTGGAGTATACCGGTTTTCTATTTTTAGACCGTTGATTTTTCCCATTTCTGGTACAAGACCATTTCGCAGGACTGAAAATACTTCTTAAATTGGCACGAAAATCGTTTCCATGAAAAGAAGGACTTTTGTTAAAACAGCATCTGTTTCAAGTTTGGCCTGTGCATTACCCCCTGTTTTCCCCAACCTTTCCCTTTCCGATTACTCCACCGAGGAATTAATGGGCAAGGCCAACGTAGAACTCTTTGGCAAAGGCATCAACCTGAGAAAAGAAGCTTGTGATTCCTTTCTGGAAATGAAAAAAGCCGCTTTTACAGATGGTTTCGACATAAAAATGGTTTCCAGTTTTAGGGATTTTTATCGGCAAGAAGGCATTTGGGAGCGCAAATATCTGCGTTTTACAGAGGACGATGGAATGGATCCCCTTGACGCCATTGACAAAATCATTGAATACTCCACCATACCGGGTACCAGCAGGCACCACTGGGGAACCGATATAGACATTATCGATGGCTATCCCAATGTCACAGGTGATGTGCTTGTCCCTGAAAAATTTGAAAATGGAGGCCCTTTTGAAGGTTTTAAATTGTGGATGGATGAAAATTCGGAGAAATTTGGGTTCTATCTGGTCTACACCAACGAACCCAAGAGAAGAGGGTTTAAATATGAACCTTGGCATTACAGCTATGCGCCGCTATCCATTCCCATGCTCACCGCCTATCGAAAGCTGAATATCTTAAAAATGCTCCAGAAAGAGGAATTTTTGGGCAGCGAACACTTCACTACCGGATTTGTAAGAAGCTATATCCAAGACAATATTTTGGACATCAATCCCAAATTATTGTAGTTCTTTTTTTTGTATCTTAATTCCCCTAGAACTCGAACACCATGAGAAGAGGAAGTTGGAGGGTCCGTATCTTGATTGGACTGGCCATTGTGGCTTTTGCCTTTGTCCGTCGCTGTAGCAATCAAGAAGAAAACCCATATACCGGAAGGGTCCAGAACATAGATATGACTGCCGAACAAGAAATTGCCATTGGCCTTCAAAGTGCTCCTGAAATGGCCCAGCAACATGGTGGTCTTTATCCTGATGAACGAATGCAAAGCCTAGTTGATGCCGTAGGCAACAAACTGGTAAAAAGTAGCATTGCACGGGAAACCCCATATCAATATAATTTTCATTTATTGGCCGATGAACGGACCATTAATGCCTTTGCCTTGCCCGGGGGACAGATTTTTATCACCTATGCGCTGTTTTCCCAGCTTAACGAAGCACAATTGGCAGGAGTTTTGGGACATGAGATTGGCCACGTTATCGGGAGACATTCCGCTGAACGTATTGCCGAGAGCAGTTTTTGGCAAACCTTGGCAACAGGAGCTTCCGTGGGTGGTGACATGGGAAGTTTGGTTAGTGGCATTGGTCAGAACACCTTGCTCAAAAATGGACGCGGCGATGAACTGGAAAGTGATGAACTGGGCGTGTTGTTTATGATTCAATCCGGTTATGACCCCTACGAGATGATCAAGGTAATGGAAATCCTGAAAGCCGCTGCCGGTCCCAACCGTGTGCCCGAATTTCAAAGTACCCACCCAGACCCTGAAAACCGCATTGATAAAATAAAAGAGGCCATTCAAAAATATTCAGGTCGATAGATTCCGTACGTTCATCGAGAATAAAATGGCATTCATCAGATTTATGTACCTTTGGGTAAACCCAAATCAAACCAACGTTCTTTTTCTTATTTGTGCCCATAAAAGAGAGAACACATGGGAACACTATTACATTTTAAACACCTCTATCAAGAGGCTTTCGACGAGTGCAAACCAAGCTTTGTGGTACTTTTTCTAAAGGGGTACTCCATTTTTTGTGGTATAATGCTGTTTATGGCTTTGTACGCATTTTTGTACAGGGCATTTACTGGCTTTGATTTCTAGGCCAGAGATATACTCTTTTACAAGAACACATATAGGTAAATGAGCCAAAAAGGCCCATCCGATCGGATGGGCCTTTTTATTGGATGAATAAACTCCTTTCTATTTTTTCATAGCAGTTTCCAAAATGGCAAGTGCCTCATCGGCATTGGACATCTCGGCATATTTCTTAGCCGTATAACCGCGATCAGAACGTGCTTTTACATTGGCCCCATTATCAATGAGCAATTGTAAAATCTGGGTTTGGTTGTAACGGGCAGCAAAATGCAAAGGGGTCATCCCTAAAGATTTTTGATTGACATCTTCGCCCAATTGAATCATTTTTGTAACCGTGTCAACATCACCCTGCATAATGGCTTTGCAAAATATGCTGGGTTCAGCTGTGATCATAGTTGCATCCAGAGTTAAATCTGATGAAGTTTCAGTGGCGGAAACGCCCGTTGTGGCCAGCATGCAAACCGCTGCTAGCGATAGGATTGTTTTTTTCATGATGAATCGTTTTTGATTAATGACTAATAAACTTATATAAAAGTAGACTACCGAGTTGGGCAAGTGTTACAGCATTAACAGTTAAATAACTTAATTTTAACAGGTCTTCATTTCCAAGGCGGAATAATTATCAAATCCTTAACTAGAAAACTACCTGAAAACTAGCGCATCAAAGCAAATCACTTTATTTTTGGGGCACAATTTTGCAGTATGGACAAAAAGGTAATTCTTATGATTTTGGATGGTTGGGGCAAATCTCCCGACCCAAAGGTTTCGGCCATTGCACAAGCCAACACTCCCTTCATTGATTCGTTATATACCCAATATCCCAATGCCAATCTGCTTACCGATGGCATGAATGTGGGACTCCCCGAAGGACAAATGGGCAATAGTGAAGTCGGGCACATGAATTTAGGTGCAGGACGTATTGTATACCAAGATTTGGCCAAAATCAACAAGGCAGTCAAAGAAGATACATTAAAGGAGGAAAAAGTGCTCCAGGAAGCCTTTACCTACGCAAAATCCAAGAACAAATCCGTTCATTTTCTGGGCTTGCTAAGCAATGGTGGCGTTCACAGCCACATAGACCATCTTAAAGCCCTGATCAAGGCTGCTCAGGAAAATGGTGTTGAAAAATCGTATGTCCATGCCTTTACCGATGGTCGGGATGTGGACCCTAAAAGTGGCAAAGGGTTTTTAATTGATTTGGATCATTTCTGTTCCGACAAGAACACCAAATTGGCCACAGTGGTGGGCCG
>JAUICT010000195.1 GCA_030429325.1 Bacteroidia bacterium | reverse complement strand
CATCAGAAACCACTTTAAAAGACTTACCCTCCTTTTCCAGCACCTCGCAAAAGGAAATTCCAGCCAAGCCCAGACCAACAACCAAGTAATCGTACATGGTGCAAAAGTAGGCATCTCGAGCAGATGTTAAAGATTAGGAGGCTGGTCTTTTTTACAAATTGACACGAATTACACCCATTGTCACGAATATTGGGTATTTGGTTAGTCGCTAATGGGTGAAACGTGTAGGTGTGGTTTGTTGGTTGATATGTTGTCGTGCTCCTTTTAAAAGCTAAAATGTGCTAAGAAAAAGGGATGGCACGTATCGGTTTTGTATATGAAAAGTAGCGGAATTTAAGCACTACTTTTCGGTTTGGTACTGTCCTTAAATTTATAAAATTCATTTTCGACTAAGCACTTAAACCGCTATTTTTTATATACGTTGTTGTACGCTGGCTTTTTTTACATTTTCTATTATTCTACATTGTTCAAATTCCATTTCTGGATAAGCTTCATTTGCCCAATCACTTAACATTCTTAAAACTGGTAAAAGTCCAACTGCTTTTTCGGTTAATGAATATTCAACCCTTGGTGGAATTTCAGCAAAAGACTGTCTTAAAAGTAATCCATCGTTTTCCAATTCTTTCAGTTGATTAGTCAGCACCTTTTTTGAGATTGTAGGTATTAGAGTATTCAGCATTCCAAAGCGCATAGAACCATTAGATAGTAAGTATAAAATAATCGGTTTCCATTTATTGCCTATGATGTTCATCGTATGCACAAGGGAACAAGCATTTGGGTTGTCTATATATTTTCTTGCCATTAGTTACTTTTTGGTTACCACTATTTGTCCAAATTCAAACACAATAGTTTCTTTTTTAAACTATTATTAGTTTCTTTGTGATACAAATATAATTAAAAATTTAAAATGAAAAATATTTTTATCATAAACGGACATCAAAAATATCCGTTTTCAGAAGGAAGATTAAACGCTAGTTTAACCCAAAAAGCAGAAAATTACTTTACAAGTAATGGCTACAACATAAAGAAAACATCAATGGAGGACAATTATGATGTAAATGAGGAAATCGAAAAATTTAAATGGGCAGATGTTGTCTTTTTTCAAACACCATTGAACTGGATGGGTGTAAGTTGGTCGTTTAAAAAATACATTGATGAAGTATTTTCGATGGGGATGATGGGTGAAATGTCTGATGGTGATGGAAGAAGTAAAGAAGCGCCAAAGAAGAATTACGGATTAGGTGGAAAGTTAAACGGAAAGTATATGATGTCAGTAACTGCTAATGCACCTAAAGAGGCATTTAACAATCCAGAGGAAACATTTTTTAATGGCATGAGTGAAGATGACTTACTCAAACCAATGCACTTGAATTTTAAATGGTTTGGATTTGAACCATTGCCAACGTTTATGGCTTATGATGTCATGAAAAACCCTGAAATAGATACGGATTTTGAGAGATTCCAAAAACATTTAGAAAACAACTTTTAAAACTTTGACTATGAACAGACCAACTCCAAAGCATACAGCACCAGATTTACAATTTCCATTATTAGATGGAACTCAATGGGTTTTAGCAGACCAAAATCCAGAAAATTTTACTTTGGTTGTTTTTTATAGAGGATTGCATTGTCCACTATGCAAAAAGTACTTACAACAACTACAAGAGTTGTTGCCTGAATTTGAGCAAAGAGGCGTTAATGTCGTAGCTGTAAGTATGGATACCGAAAAGAGAGCAAGACTTTCTCGTCAAAAGTGGGAATTGTCTAATCTTACTTTGGGCTATGGTTTATCTGAAAAATCAGCCAGAGATTGGGCTTTGTATTTAAGTGCAGGTGTAAAAGATGGTGAACCAAGTGAGTTTAGTGAACCAGGATTATTTTTAATAGACAATAGTAATCAAATTTATTATTCAGCTATAAACAGTAATCCTTGGGGAAGACCATATCTTCCTTCTTTTGTAAAAGCGGTAGATTATATCGTTCAGTCAGGCTATCCTGCAAGAGGTGAAATGCTTTAGTTCAGCTTGCGTACAACGTCTAAAGATATGATTCGTTTTTAAATGAATTATATCGACCGATACGTGAAGTTAGCGTTTTCCTACTAAAAAATCCAGCTAGAATTGACGGATACGGGATATGGATTGACGAACGAGCAGGGTAATACCAATGAACCTTTCCCTCTCCCCTAAACTTCCCTGATTTGCGTAGGGTAAAAGATAGCTGTCAAACTTATTCTGATTTCTCGCTTTGTCTTCGACTGCCTGTCTGTCCGTCAGACGGGCGCTCAGACTGGCAGCTCGGAATGAGAATCTTATCTTGAATGCATAAAAAACGCCGCACAAATGTGCGGCGTTTGGTTTGTATTGTCCTGGAGGGCTAGCTGTTCACCGTCTGTTCTACTGGCTCAAAAACCAAAACACACTTTATGTCTTTCCTGCGAAGGCAGGAAACCACATCCCATCCCAACATGTCCCACAATATTCACCAATACTACGTTTATATCCTTACCAACCACAAAAACGGCACCTTGTATATTGGCATGACCAACAACATACAACGGCGGGTACAAAAACATAAAAGCGGAAAGTTAAAAGGTTTTACACAGCGATATGGTCTCCATAAACTCGTCTATTATGAATTTCATCAATACGTTTCCAATGCCATTCTTAGGGAGAAGCAACTCAAAAAATGGAAGCGTTCATGGAAAATACGACTTATTGAGGAAGAGAATCCGTATTGGCTAGATTTGGCAAAGGGGTGGTTTAATAATGGATTCCTGCCTCCGCAGGAATGACCAAAGAAAAAGATCAAGCAAAGAAACAAGCCTTCAGGAATGACCAAGGAAAAAGATCAGGCAAAGCAACAAGATTTCAAAAATGACCAAAAAAAGAATCTAGTTAAGTAACAAGCCTTCGCAGGAATGACAAAGGAAAAGGATTTAGTTAAGCAACAAGCTTTTAGGAATGGGAATGATAAAAGAGAAAAGATTAGACAAAAAAATACGCTGAAAAAAGGCAGGGACCATTGACAGAAAAGGGCCAAACTCCTAAAACGTAATCATGGTAAGTATACTTAAACAAAAACGCCGCACAAATGTGCGGCGTTCTATTTTATTGAATTGGAAAATTATTTGGTGGATTCCGATTCCGAAACAAGTTCGGAATAATTCAACCATCACCTTTGAATACTACCTATGCAGTTTTCAAAGCTGGGTTTCATTAATACGCCCACATATCCTGTTCCCTATCGCGGATCACTTCCTTGATTCGTTGTGCTTCCAGCAATTGGAACAGGGCATTGTCAAAAATGTAATCGTCTATCTTACGGTCTCCGTGAACGTTGTCCTCTTTATAGATCACTCCGTTGAAACGTCTTGCATTCAACAGCATGTCATAAGAGATGGGCCTTGCGGAGTTCCTTTGGTTGTAAACCTTGGCCTCGTGCAGTATTTGTCTTGCTGCAGGATACCAAACCCAGAACAACTCTACTTTGTTCTCTCCCGGGTCTATAGACTCATCGTCTATAAAGTTTACGTCCGGTGCAACGGGGGCAATCCCCAACAGACGGTACTTCAGTTCCCCTTGACGCTTGTCAAAGTACCAGATTCCCTTTATGCGATACTCTTCAATATCTGCTGCGGTCAAATCCCTTTTGTTGATAAACTCTGGGGAAATCTGCTCGCCGGCATTCAATTGTTCATATCCCAAGTCGGTGGTGTCTATCTTACTCAATGTAGCGGAAAGATCCTCCAACTTTCGTTTTTCGGTAAAGTACGAATCTGTGTACACCTCGGTCAGTTTACCGTTTCTGATGTTTTTCATCAGCACGTGGTACAAAGACCTACGGTCCGCCCCAATACCAATGGTATCGGTAGGGTAGTACAACGGAAAGTTGACACGCTCATCCAGGTCAATGGTCTCCCAGACGGTCTTGGACCAAAGGATATCCCTATCATCCACATAACCGTACGCCAGAGGAGCGTCATTGTCCTGCTCAATTTGAGCTTCGGTCTTCTTGCCAATATCGGTGGGCAGTTTGGCGTTCAAAATGTTCGCCTGTCCCATCATTGATACGGGCAATACACCCAACAATCCGATTATAAATACATTTTTCCAATTCATGATCACTTCTATACTTTATTAGTTTGTAAGCTCAACCACAACCGGAGATACCTTTTTCAACTTGTAGCTCTTGTTGTTGGTGATATACGCTTGGATATCGAAAATCTGGACAGCATCGCCTCGTTGGGCCCTTTTCAAGGCGGACTTGGCACGGTTGTCCAATTTATTTCCATTTACAACCACGGTAGGCTGACCTGGCACTTTGAACTTGAACTGCCCAACAGCAAGGTTCAAATCAAAATCGAAGTCTTCCAACATGGCGCCAATGGTAGAAATCTCAAGGTTTCTTCTTGGCATTTTAATGCTACCAGACTCTCCACGAACGGTACCACCTGGTCTTGGAATATCCTTGATACGGAACTCAGACTTGGTAGAGATCCCTTTACCATCTGGCAAAGTACCTGAAGCGGTAATGGTAACCGTTCTACCCGTACCTGGGTTCATCACATACTGGCTTCCACTTCTTCTGCTCAAACCAGGAGCCGAAGCAGTTACCTTGTTGTCAGGAATACCAGGAATGGAGATAGTCATTGGGTTGGCAACACCTCGGTATACTACGTTCATCTTATCTGCAGAGATAACCGCTGCATTAGGCATAGAGATTGTAGCAAAGGTATTGTTCACCTCAACAGGCACCTCTTTTCCATCCTGCATAAAATACATGGTTCCTTTAATGGTGTGGTCACCTGGGGTACCGGCACTAATCAACATTTTAATACCTCCAGCTTCCAATTCGTAGTCTTTACCTTCGGTCAAAGTTCTACCATCCAACGTCAACTCTGCTTTAACAGGAGTAGATGTCTTATCGGTTTTACTTACAATGATCTTACCATCGTATTTTTCACCGGAGTAGTAAGCCGTTTTAGGGGCCGCCAAAGAACTGGCAAAATTGGTCAAGGATACGGCAGCGGTCAAGTTACCTTCCAAAAGGTTTTTCAACACCTCTTGCTCAGTAGTCTTGATATCGGCCTGTAATTGGGTCAACTTGGTCAAAGAGGCCACCAATGGGAACCCTTCGTAGTGATAGTTGATCCAATCTTGACGTGTACC
>JAUICT010000194.1 GCA_030429325.1 Bacteroidia bacterium | reverse complement strand
ATTCGCTTGATGATGCCATTGCTTTGGTGGATGGCCATGAAACAGCCTATATCATTGGGGGTGGTGAAATATACAAGCAGTCCATGGGCATTGCGACCGATATGGAGCTCACCAGGATACACGGTACTTTTGAAGCCGATACTTTTTTTCCAGAAATTGATGAAAACCAATGGGAATTGCTTAAAGAAGAACATCATCCAAAGGATGACCGGCACCAATATGCCTTCACGTATCTCACCTACAAGAGAAAATAGGTTTTAAAAATCGCGATAGGCAATTTCAGCAATAGGGTCATTGACCAACTTCTTCAGCACTCCAATATCCCTGTTGGTAAAAAGTATGTGTTGGGGAGTGTTTTTAGCCAGTTGCAAAAGGTTACCCTTTTCCAATACAGCCTTGGTCTGCCTTGCCACAGCTTCACCTGAATCAATAATTGTGATATTGCTGGGAAGCATTTTTTTCAGTTGGGGTATCAAATACGGATAATGGGTACATCCCAACACCAGACAGTCGATGTCTTGTTGCAGCATGGGGTCCAGGTATTTTTTGAGAAGCTCCTGCATGATCGGGGAATCAATTTCCCCAGCCTCTATCAATTCAACCAATCCCTTGCCTTCTTGCTCCAGTACAGTAATACCTTCTGCAAATAGCTTTGAGGTGTTATGGAACAAACTACTGGATAAGGTGCCCTTGGTGGCCAAAACCCCAACCTTTTTGGTTTTAGTATGAAGAGCAGCGGGTTTTATGGCAGGTTCTATACCAATAAATGGAACTTTGTAGCTGGCCCGTAGATGATCAATGGCGTTGGTAGTGGCCGTATTGCAGGCCACAACAATGATCTTGCAATTTTGTTCCAGTAAAAATTCTGTGTTCTTGACACTCAGTTGAACAATCTCTTCCTTGGACCTTTCACCATAGGGCGCATTGGCGCTATCTGCCAAAT
Source organism: Bacteroidia bacterium (assembly GCA_030429325.1). GTDB lineage: Bacteria > Bacteroidota > Bacteroidia > Flavobacteriales > Flavobacteriaceae > Flagellimonas. The sequence goes on along the minus strand of JAUICT010000194.1, from coordinate 4,234 downwards.
AGATTGTGTGTTCATAGGGCAGCATCTTTTTAATTTCCCGCCAAATGGAGGTTCCCCCTACCCCAGAATCAAAAATGCCTATTGGTCTTTGCATGCTTAAAAATAAACACTGTTGCGGTTTTGACATAAAAAAACCGCTTTACCTTTCTGGAAAAGCGGTTCCTATCTTGTTATTGGACTATGTATTTCTTAGAATCCCAATTCTTGCTTAACAGCGGGCAAAAGGTCTTTTCCTTTGGCCACGATCAAGCTCAATCCTGGGCTAGCATCGATTACATACTCAAAGCCTTGGGCTGCGGCAACTTTTTCAATGGCTGCTTTGGCCTTATCAGAAATGGGAGCAAATAGTTCTTGTTGCTTTTTCTGCAATTCCTGCATGGCAGTTTGCTCGGCTTCCTGAATATTTTTCTCAAAACCTTGAAGCTCCAACGCTCTTTTCTCGTTTTCCTCGTTTGTTTTTGAGGTAGCTTCGTTTTGGTACTGAGTCAATTTATTTTGAAGCTCTTTCATGGAACTTTGTATGTCTGCCCTGTAGGTTTCCTGCAATTTTTTAAGTTCGGCCTGCGCAGTTTTCATCTCCGGCATTTCAGACAACAATTGCTGCACATTAATGTGGGCAACCTTGCTCTGCGCACTTACAAAACCTGTAGCCGCCACAAACAAAACTAGGGCTACAGCGATTTTTTTTACATTTCTCATGGTTCTAAGTTACTATTTTGATGTTAAATTAAGTGTTTCAATATTACTGTTGTATTGAATCCTTTTCTTGTTCCTGCGCTTTTTTCCGTTCATCCAATTTGGCTTGTCGTTTGGCTTCGCGCTCTTCCAATAATTTTTGTCTTCTGGCCTCGTAGGCTTTTTTTCTTTCTTCCCTGAGCTTTAGTTGTTCCGCTCTTCTATCTTCGGCTGCCTTGGCTTTTGCTTCTTGGGCTTCTTCTGCTTTTTCTTGGCGCTCTCTCAGGGCATCACTGATTTCATCGTCTGACTGCTCTTCCTCTTCCATGAACTGTTGCAACCTGTTCCTTTCGTCTTGCTTCTTGTTGGAAGCGCTCACTTTTCTTGTTCGGCCTATCTCCCTTAGGACCAAGTCACTGATATCGTGCCTTTTTTCGGAGTACAACATTACAACATCTGCCGATTTATCAAAAATAAAATCGTATCTTTTATTACCGCCAATTTTTTGGACCTCGTTGAAAACTTGATCCTGGATGGGCTGAATCAGCAATTGTTTCTGCAAGACCAAATCCCCTTGGGGCCCAAAACGGTCTTGTTGATAATCCAACATTTCCTTTTCCAATATTTGGATTTCCTCTTCGCGTTCTGCAATAAGTTCATCCGTTAGCAGTACTTTTTCTGCCATTAAATCCTTTTTCATTTGCTCCACTATACTTTGCTTCAGCTCAATCTCCTGTTTCCATTTTTGAGCCTTGGCTTCCAGTTGCGTGGTGGCTTCCCTATATTCTTCCACATTTTCAAGGATATACTCCATATCTACATATCCTATGCGTACCCCGCGCTGTGAAAAGCCATAAAAGGATGTCATCAAAACAATCAACGACAAAAGAACTTTGGTATTCATCTTTGTTTCCGCTTTTTACATAGAAAATATCGTGCCAAAATAACTAATTAATTAAGAACAAGCTACTTATAAATCAGCAAACCCTTATTTTCCTTAAATTAAAACTGCTGCCCGATGATGAAGTGCGTTTGCCAGCCACTGGGTCCTGTTGATCCTGGTCTGGCATCTGTGTCGAAGCCGTATCCAAAATCAATCCCCAAGAGTCCGAATGCCGGCATAAAAATACGTAGCCCCACTCCGGCAGATCTTTTTAATTCAAACGGATTAAACTCATTAAAATTGTTGAACGCGTTTCCTGCTTCCAAAAACGACAGTGCATAAATGGATGCGGAGGGTTTAAGGGTAAGCGGATAACGAAGTTCCAAGGAATACTTATTGTAAATTGTTCCTCCATCTTGCTGAAGGGAGTTTGTTATTGGATTGGTTACGTATGGGGTGAGGGCTTGGTTTTCGTAACCTCTTAACTGAATAACGTCCCTACCATCCAAAGTAAAGTTTCCAAGACCGTCACCCCCCACATAGAAACGTTCAAAAGGAACAGCTCCAATATCATGGTTATAGCTTCCCAAAAAGCCAAACTCGGCATTGGTACGAAGCACAAGCTTATCTACCAAGCGGGTGTACCAATCTCCTTTGAACTTCACTTTATAGAACTCCAAAAGCTTAAACCGCTCCTCTTCCATGCGCTCCAAATCATCGCTCAGTTGGGCAAACTCCAATTGTTCTTCAATGGAAGAAGGGTTACTTCCAATTTCGAACAATCTTTCTGTCGCTGCATTGATATCCGTCTTAAGTTGCTTATAGTCTTTGGAACTGAACAAAGAATACGGTGGGGTAAATTTGGCGGTAATCTCAAAGTTTGATCCTGTAAGCGGGAATATTCTACTGGGACCTTGTGAGCTTCTAGAAATTCCGAACGTATAGTTTACCGAATTGGAACTGCCATTTCCGAAGTTGAAAAGTCCCAAATTATAATCGTTGAAATCGTATCGTTGATAACTTAAGGAATGGGATATGGTGAAGAAGTCATCTGGCCATTGCACCCTTTTGGCCAAACCGGCTGAAATTCCTGTAATGGAAAAACCACGATCTTTTTGCACATCGATCCTACCCCTGTTATCATACCCTGTCGCAAATTGTTGGGTCCTGGAAAGGGATAGGTTGAATCGTACTGGTTTTTTACCGCCCAACCATGGTTCGGAGAAATTCAAGCTATATACACGGAACGACCTACTGGCCTGCAAACGGAGTGCAAAAGTCTGTCCATCTCCCATGGGAACCGGCTTGTATGCCTCCCCATTAAATATATTCTTAAGTGAAAAATTGCTGAAAGACAATCCCAAGGTTCCGATGAATCCACCGCCACCAAAACCTCCTTGTAGTTCTATCTGACTGGAGCCGGCTTCAACAAGACTGTACTGAATGTCCACCGTACCGGCATTTGGGTCTGGGTTTTGAATGTCCGGAACAATCTGTTCTGCATCAAAGAAGCCCAACTGTCCCAATTCACGAATACTTCGCACAATATTGTCCTTGCTGTATTTTTGACCGGGACGGGTACGCAACTCCCTAAAGATTACGTGGTCGTTGGTCTTATCGTTACCTACAACGGTCACGTGATCCAAAAAGGTTTCCTTACCTTCTATGATCCTGATTTCAAAATCTATGGTATCGTTCACCGCGGAAACCTCAACAGGATTGATACTTGAAAACAGATACCCATTGTTTTGGTAAAGGTTGGTAAGGTCTTCCGCATCGGGTCTGGAATCGTCGGCGATACGTTTTTTAAGCAACACCCCATTGTAGGTCTGCCCTTTTCGAATACCAAGGACTTGACTCAATTGCCTATCGGTGTACACCGAGTTTCCAACAAAGTTGATATCCCCAAAATAGTACTTGTCCCCTTCCTCTACCTTGATCTTTAGGTCGATGTTCTTTTCGTTCACCTTCACAAAAGTGTCCGAAAGTATTCTTGCATCCCTATATCCACGTTCGGCATAGGCATCCACCAAGCTTGAAAGATCTTCATTGAAATCCTCCTCGATGTATTTGGATTTTTTCCAGAAACGATAGAGCTTCTTCTTCTTGGTGTTCTTCATCGACTTTCGAAGTCGCTTGTTGGACAGTTTTTCGTTGCCCTCAAAAACAATGCTCCGAATTTTCACTTTATCTCCTTTGTTTACATTGATGACCATGTTTTGGGTATTGGTCTCGGAGGTATCCGTAGCAGTAGCAATATTTACCTTGGCATTGAGGTATCCTTGTTTCTTGTATTTATTCTGAAGGTAATTCTTGGTGTTGGCAATTAAGCTTTCGGTGATTTTCTTGCCTTTTTTCAGGTCCGTATCAGTAAGGATATCCTCTACCTTACGTTTTTTAACCCCATACACGGTTACGTTGGAAAGGGTTGGCCGCTCCAAGATGTTCAACTCCAGGAAAATCTTATCATCCTCTATTTTGGTATAGTACATCTCAACATTGCTGAACAGCTCCAAGCTCCACAACTTTTTGATCACTGCACTTATCTCGTCACCCGGAACGGTAATGGGTTGCCCTACACGCAAGCCCGTATAGGTTTTAACGGTCTGCTCATTATAGCTTTGTAGACCGGTTACGGTAAGTCCGCCCAATATATATCGTTTTCCATCCTCAAAT
>JAUICT010000193.1 GCA_030429325.1 Bacteroidia bacterium | reverse complement strand
CCTTGAATCCTCTTCAAATACCATTTTGGATGACTTGGAACAAGGTGTTGGAAAACAAAGGCATTTTAAAAGCAAACCTAAAGTACTATTCCTTTTACATCTCAGGAATCGGTGTTGGCACCATGATCGGACTGGGTGTTTTTGTCCTAGCCGGAAAATATATTCTTACAAATTATAATGATTACAGCAGGGTGACCAATCTCCTCATGGGATTGCTATACCTTGGATTTTCTTTCTATCTTATGTACCTGTTCATCAAAAAACGATTAAACTATAAAACACAATGAGTATGTTCAAATCTTCTGTGGACACCATTGAGCAGTTCAAACAAATCCTCCAGCAAATCCCGGGGGAATGTTACTCAAAATCGTGCACTGTTCTATTTAACTCAACTATCGGTCAGCATACAAGACACATCATTGAACTTTATCTATGCTTGCTGAAAGGGTATGATCAGGCCGATGTATCCTATGACCGTAGAGAACGAAATCAACGTATTGAACTAGAATTGTCTTATGCGATTGAGCAGTTAAACTTGATTCAGAGACAATTGGAACGACCCAATAAGTCCATAAAGGTTACTTATGAATTATGTGGGGCAGAAACCTGTTTGGATTCCAATTATTTCAGGGAGGTCATGTACAACTTGGAACATACGATCCATCATCATGCACTCATTAAAGTGGGGATACAACATTTTACTAAAATGGAGCTTCCAGAGTCGTTTGGCGTGGCTCCTTCAACCATACAACACAAGCAGGCATGTGCACAGTAAGTTTCATCTCAGACCGGGGTACATATTTTATCACTTCCAATCGTGATGAGCATGTGTCACGCCCCTTGGCTTTTGAACCCAAGGAAGAGATGATTGGTTCCTTGAAGGTTGTATTTCCCAAAGACCCCAAGGCAGGGGGAACCTGGTTTGCTCTCAACGAATTGGGACATGTGGCCGTTTTGCTCAATGGGGCTTTTGTTCGGCATCAGACCCAAGGGCCCTATGCCAAGAGTAGGGGATTGGTATTGTTGGATGTGATAGCTTCCACAGAACCCGAGTTACAGTTGCAAAAAATGGATTTACACCAGATAGAACCCTTCACCCTGGTGTTGCTCAATGGAAATCTATTGGAATTTCGATGGGATGGGAGCCAGAAATATTTTAGGCCATTGGACAAGTCTAAAAACCATATTTGGTCATCCGCAACGCTATATAGTGATGAGGTGATAGCCCATAGAGCCAAAATGTTCGAAGATTTTTTAAAAGATCAAGACCATATTGAAGCCTCCGATGTGGTGGATTTCCATTCCAACAACCACGAAGATTTTGACAACGGCTTTATCATTGATCGTGAAAACGGACTCAAAACCTTCAGTGTTACCCAAGCAGTCATTGATCAGGAAGATATGTTATTACGTCATTTTGACCTTCTCGATGACAAATTCTATGAATTGCCCTTTTCATCCACATCCATATTACCCGTAAAATGAGCAGCTTTAAACTAAAATGGCACAAGCTGACCCATTGGGAGTACTGGCCGTTATGGGCCATTTACTACCCATTGTTTCCGGTTTGGCTGTATTATTCCATCAAGGCGCGTTCCTTTTTCTTTTTCAATGCCGCAAATCCGGCCATGAAGAATGGGGGTATGGCCATGGAATCCAAAATGGAGATCTATAAAATGATTCCGCAACAGTTTATCCCCAAAACCGTGTTCATTGGTAAAAACGAATCTTCCAAGCTGGCTCTGGAAAGAATTTTGGCATCGGATATTGGCTTTCCCTTCATTGCCAAACCAGATATAGGGATGAAGGCCTTTGGGGTGGATAAAATCTACAATAAGGACGAATTTAAAAACTATCTTAAGCGTACCCCATCCCATTTTTTGGTGCAGGAGCTCATTCCCTATACCAAGGAAGTGGGTATTTTTTATGTACGTATGCCGGGTTCGGAAAAGGGTAGGGTCACGGGCATTGTATCCAAAGAATTTCTTTCCGTCATTGGAAATGGAACCCATACGATTGAAGAGCTTATCAAAAAAGAATATCGGAGCCATTTGCAGTTAAAGGCTTTGGAAAAGAAGTTTGGAGAAACTTTAAAAACAATATTAAAGGAAGGCGAGGAATTTGTTTTGGTGCCCTATGGAAGCCATACAAGGGGCGCAAAATTTGTGGACATTACCCATAAATTAAATGATGGCCTAGAGAAAGTCGTAAACAACATCTGTTCCCAAATGGGAGAGTTTCACTATGGTCGGTTGGATGTGCTGTACAATTCTTTTGAAGAGCTTTGCCAAGGCAAAAATTTTAGTGTGATCGAAATCAATGGGGCAGGGGGAGAGGCCACACACATATACGACCCCAAGCATTCCCTGTTTTTTGCATGGTGCGAAATTGCCAAGCATTGGGGGTATATGAACCAAGTGAGCATTCTCAATCACAAAAAGGGACATTCTTATTTAAGCTTCAAAGACGGTAGGGCTATGCTTAGGGAGCATCATGCCTTGGAAACCCAGATTCGCATGGTTTAATGGCCACTGTTTTTGGGTGTTCCTAAAAACTCCAAGTCCAATCCAAGGGATTCTGCTCATACTTCGTGCTGAATGATGGGGTGCTTTATTTTTTATAAGATTTTAACGCTTCTCTAAAAAAGTCCAATCCAATTTCATGAGTAATTTCCGAAGCAGGTAAAACAGCTCCCTTGAATCCATTGTTTTTCCATGTGCCTTTAGCGAGTGGCTTAAAGGCCCAGGTTCGCAACTGGGTATTACCTCTATAACCACTGATGTAAAAATAGAAGTCGTTCACCATACTGTCCGGTATGGCAAGGCCTAATCCCACGGATTTTCCAGAGCCGTTGTGCAAGTGGGCAAAAGCACCTGTATCAAAATGATGGGGCCATACACGCACTTCAGATTCCAAATTTTCATCCTTCAAAAATGTGGTAAGTACCTTTTGGGCCAAGCCCCGCAAGCGGATGAGTTCCTGAACTTCATTAGTGCTGGAAAGTTCAAATACCTCACCATCGGCCATGGTGTAGGGCAAGCTGTAATGGAGATTGTATTGGTAGGGTTTTTCAAGCTCTGAGGCTTCTGCCATATTGGAGAGCCATTCCACCACCTCTGTATGGGTCTTTCCCTTTAGGGAAAGTGACTGTGTTGTCCTGGACTTCCAGTCAAGGGAAAAGGTGTTGTAATTCAACCCCAATTGCGTGCCAGAAGCATTGAGAGGCCATGTGAGCAAACTTTTATCGGCCACTGAAAACCCTAAATTCGTATGGCTGTCATCCTTCTTGTGGGGTAAAAAACTTTTGCCAGCGGTAGCTAGGTACTGCGCTGCTAAATGGAACTGTTTGATCATTTTCATGGCAACCAAAGTGTGTTCCCTGAAAATACAAAATTTTATACGTTTTTAAGATTCTTTGCCAGTCAACTGCATCTTTTGTTTAATGGCCTTTACAATGATTGGTGCATGGATGCGGCTGTTTTCAATAAACCATTTGTGGGTTTCCATCCCTCCGCAGATCACACCGGCCAAAAACAACCCGGGTACATTGGTCTCCATGGTTTCTGGGTCGTAGGTGGGCAGCCTTTTGTCATCTTCGGAAAGTTGGATACCCAGTTTTTCCAAGAAATCAAAATTAGGCATATATCCGGTCAGGGCCAGTACAAAATCATTGGCTAGGGTAACCTCGCCCTGCGGGGTGTTTATAACGATTTCACTTTCCGTGATTTCTTTTACGGTGGCGTTGTAATAGGCTTTTATGCTGCCTTCCTCAATCCGATTGACGATATCGGGACGCACCCAATATTTTACCCGTTGCCCCACTTCGGGACCACGAATGATTAAGGTAACTTCGGCCCCTTTCCGCCAGCATTCCAGTGCGGCATCAATAGCGGAATTGCTTGCTCCCACCACGGCCAATTTTTGACTGGCATAAAAATGAGGGTCCTTGTAATAGTGGGAAACCTTGGGCAAATCCTCTCCCGGAACATTAATTTTGTTGGGCAGGTCATAAAAACCGGTGGCCACAATAACATTTTTGGCCTTGTAGGTGTCCTTGTCTGTTTTTATGTTGAAGGAAGCTACCTTTTTCTCCACATTCAATACTTTTTCAAAAAGGTGGATGTTGAGTTGATTGGAGGTCACAATTCTTCGGTAGTACTCCAAGGCTTCGTTGCGTTTGGGTTTGGCTTCCTTGCTGATAAAGGGAATGTCGTCTATTTCCAGTTTCTCCGATGAGGAAAAAAACTGCATGTTTATCGGATAGTTGAACAAGGAATTTACAATGGGCCCTTTTTCAATGATCACATAGGTGAGTCCTTGTTTTTTGGCCTCCAGTCCACAAGCTATACCAATGGGCCCTCCTCCAATAATGACAACATCAAAATCCTGCATTATGCAATTTTTTCTTTCAATCCCTTGATGGTTTGGGTGGGATTCTCACTTTTGAAGACAAAGCTGCCCGCCACCAAAATGTCCGCTCCGGCATCCACCAGTTTTTTGGCATTGGCATCATTTACGCCCCCGTCTATCTCGATAAGGGCACTGGAGTTTTTCCGTTCAATGAGTGCCTTGAGATCTTTTACTTTTTGATAGGTGTTCTCGATAAAGCTTTGGCCGCCAAAACCGGGGTTCACGCTCATCACAATGACAATGTCGATATCTTGGATGATATCCTCCAATAAGCTTACGGGTGTATGCGGATTTAAGGCCACACCAGCCTTCATGCCCTCGGCTTTTATAGCCTGAAGGGTTCTGTGCAGGTGTGGACAGGCCTCATAGTGTACCGCTAAGTGGTGCACCCCTAGTTTTGCAAAGGTTTTGATGTAGCGGTCGGGATCTACGATCATTAGGTGTACATCCAGCGGTTTTTGGGCATGTTTGGCCATGGCTTGTACCACGGGCATTCCAAATGAAATATTAGGGACAAACACGCCATCCATGATGTCCAAGTGAAACCAGTCGGCATCACTTTGGTTCACCATTTCAATATCGTGTTGTAGATTGGCAAAGTCGGATGCCAATAACGAAGGGGCGATTATTGATTTGTTCATGTTGCAAAGTTAGCCAATTGCTACTATCTTAAAATGAAAAAACTCCGGTAATCAGCCGGAGTTTATTCATCAATCAAAAAACGAACAGTCATGATAAACTGTTGTAGGTTTACAAATTACAACTTTCTTGCCA
>JAUICT010000192.1 GCA_030429325.1 Bacteroidia bacterium | reverse complement strand
TTGGGAAAACCTTCAGTATTGGAAGACAAGACAAAGCAGTGACTGTTGGCCAAGTAATCATTTACATTTTTCTTCCGTCCCATTAAATGTACTTTCTTTTCCAAGCCTAGATCATTGGCTTCCTGTTCCAATGCATTATGCAAATCACCCACGCCCAAAATCTCAAGTTCCATGTCTGGAAGGTTCAGTTTACCCAAAGCTTCGATGATGATACGTTGGTTTTTCCTCACATTCAAAGACCCAACGTTTATTACCTTAAAGACATCTTCCGGTTTACCCAAAGAAATGGGGTCAATGGTGGTCGAAGGTACTTCAATGGGATTGTAAACTACATCCATTGGAATCTTTATATTGAAATTTTCCTCTAAATCCTTGTTGATATAAACAGAATTTGAAAAAAGCCTATCCGCTTTATTATATAGAATAGGGTAGAAAACCTTGGCTATTCCCAAAGACAACTTACTTGTGGTATTGTCTGAAGGAAACCCCCGCTCACTGATCAGAATTTTCACATTCTTGTTAAAAATACCGATGATTCCGTTTACCAAATTGGGAAAAGGAAGAAAAGATACTGCATATTGGATTTGCTTTCTTTTAAGGATAGATCGGTATTTGAAGATAAATCGAAATAAATCCGTTATTTTTTGATAGTATCTGCGGTCCGGTCCTTTTTGGGACAACAGTATGGTATCTACCTCTTTGGGAATGGGAAAGTGAATCTCATTGTAAAAAAGAATGAGGGTTACATTGTAATCCTTTATAAGTTCCTTGAGTAGTAGACTAATGACTTTTTCAGCACCGCCACTGGTAAAACTTATATCAAGTATGCTGAGGTTTGGTTTGGACGAATCCATTTAAATCATGTTTTTTGAAGTTGTCAAAAATCCCTTGCCTTATTTTATGGACAGTCCCTTACCATTGGTGTTCAACCATTGTTTTAAGACTAATAATTTCCATATGGTGGGGTATCTGTTCCAACTGCCACTCAAATGCTCATCAATCATTTTTTTAACCTTCGGCGGATTTATCCCTGGGATTTCCTTAAGGCTTTGCTCATTGAGTTCTGTGAGGACCATATCTTTTAGTTCGCCACGGAACCACTCCTGAAAAGGCATGGTGAACCCTGCTTTGGGCCTTTGGAAAATCTCTTTTGGCACATGCTGGTACAGCAAATCTTTTAAGATTCTTTTTTGATTGGCTCCTTTAAATTTAAATTCTGTTGGGAGCGATCTTGAAAACTCGACTACCCTATGATCAATAAGGGGAGACCTTGCCTCCAATGAATAGGCCATGGTGGCTCTATCCACTTTTGTGTTAATGTCCCAATTGAGATATGCTTTTAAATCAAAATCTGAAATACGTTCATACAGATTCTTCTTATTATGGAACAGGTATTCATGTTCCATTACGTCCTTTTCGTCCCATTGATGGTCTATCCATGACATATCAATATTGGTCAAGGTTGCCATATATAGCGACTCCAAACTTTCATGTCGTAAACCTTTAGCAATGGCCTTTAATCTATAGTTAGGTGCCAATTCTACAATATTGGCTCCTAGTTTTCGGACTGCACCTGGCATGGCGTACAAAAATTTCACCTTCTTCATCCAGTTATACCGATGATAACCAATAAAACTTTCATCCCCTGCATCCCCGGACAAGGCCACGGTAACGTGCTTTCGGGTATATTTGGCCAACAACATGGATGGAATTGCCGATGGGTCTGCAAAAGGCTCATCATAATAATGGCTAAAATTGCTGATTAAATCCAAGCCTTCCTCATAATTGCAGCGGATTACGGTATGATCAGTTTGTAAGTGGTCTGCAACTTGTTGCGCATATCCACTTTCGTCAAAACCTTTTTCATCAAACTTTACCGAAAATGTTTTTACCTTATTGGCGACAGTTTTTGTAGCCAAGGCGGAAACCAATGAAGAATCCACACCACCGGATAAAAACACGCCAATTGGTACATCTGCATACATTCTGGTACTGACCGCATCTTTTAGCAAATCTTCCAGTTCCGCCAAGGCATCATTGTACGAACCTTTATAACTGGGAGGTGTCAAATAATCAATATCCCAGTACTTTCGAGTTGAAAGCTTACCAGTTTTTAGGTCGAAGCTAAACTGATGTCCGGGCAATAATTTTTTCACCTCGTTGAAAATGGACAAAGGATCAGGAATAGCTCCCCATTTTAAATACTCCAAAATGGCCCGTTGCGATATGGATAGTTTATCGTTATAAAGTTGTATGGATGAAATTTGGCTGGCAAATTCAAAATCCAGGCCGTTGTGATAATAGTAGAATGGCTTTTGCCCCAATCTATCCCTTGCGCCAAAGAGCTTTTCTTTTTGTTTGTCCAGAATAACAAAGGCGAACATGCCATTTAAATGTTGTACGCACTCTTCCCCATATTTTAGATAGGCGGCACATATTACTTCGGTATCACTTGTGGTCTTAAACTCGAAACCATCTTTGATCAAGTTCTCTTTGATGGTCTTAAAATTATAGATTTCCCCATTGAACACAATATCCACCAAGCCTTGGTAATTAAATGGTTGGTTAGATCTAGGGTCCAGGTCGATAATGGATAACCTATTATGGCCAAATGCGACCTTTCCATTTCCACTTTGGGTTGGGATGATCCTCCAATCCAATTTGTCCGGCCCCCTAAAATTGGTTCTTTCCAGTTTTTCCTTTACTTGGTTTTCTGTGTAACCTATGGTTGATCCGTATATTCCGCACATGTGTTTATAGTTGGGTGTTTAGTGTTTTTTATTGGGGTTATAGTTTTTTTTAACGCATTAGCTCTACAAAAAAGTCTTGGTACTTGTCCAAAATAATCTTGGAATCATATTTCTTGTATACCGACTCGCTCACTTCTTTTGGGTCTAAATCCAATTCTAGGATTTTATGGATAGCCTTCACCAAGTCTTCCGCATTGTCCACAGTATATCCATTTATGCCTTCCTCCACAATTTCATTGATACCACCTGGCGCCCTAAAGGCGATTACAGGAGTGCCAACGGCACAGCTCTCTAGCAATGCATTGGGAAACCCCTCTACATATGAGCCCTGTATAAAGATGTGGCTTTCCTTTAGATAATTACCCACCGTTTTGGTAAAAGGGACATGTCTTACTTTACCTCCAAGTCCAAGTTCGTCAATGAGCCCATCCAAATGTTTCTTTTGTGATCCGCTTCCAACCATGGTATACTCAAAATCCATATCAAGTTTGGCAAGACCTTTTAATATTCTTTGATGACCCTTTCTTGGTTCAAGACTTCCCACTGTAATGAACTTATAAGGAGGGGTGTTTATTGTACGCTCCTCTTTGGGTAAAAAACCATCTGTGATCGGATTGTTTATTACAAATAGCTTTTCCTTTGAATTAGGATGCTCAGATTGAATATCGTTGAGCATGTCATTGGATTGGCATATGATAGCATCCAATTGGGTAAAACTCATTTTGGAGATAAATGCAGGATATTTTCTGGTTTTCTCTTCTGGGTAGTCCTTTAGGACACTCATGACGTTTACTTCACGGGCCACAAATTTTATTTTCGGGAAGAAAAAGGCCACTGCACCCATGACAATATTTAGGTGGCGTATGGCACTAAAACAAATATCTGGTTTGGAGTGCCTGAGATATCCTATGATTTTGGGGATGGAAAAAAGAACCCTGTCTTTATTAAGGAAAACTACATCTACCCCAGTAAGGTCGTACTTTACCTCATTTTCTGAACCGGTCACTACAAGGGTCACAGAAAAAATGGAACGGTCCAGCTTTTGGGCAATAAAGGACATTATTCGTTCTGCACCGCCAGCGGTTAGGCTTGGTAAAAAAATAGAAATCTTTATTTTCTGCTTTGCCATACTATTTTTGCTGTTCATATTTTGAGCAACTGTCTTTTAACATACTTCTCATTTTGTACAACATAGAATTTATTGGCAGCTTAAGATGGTTGGGGTAGTGCATCGGCGCTTTTTTTCTTTTTGTAATTGGAAATTTGGTTAGCTATCCACAGGGTTGCTATCAGAACATGATCGGTAGTGAAATAGTTGTGAAATGTCAATAAGAACAGGAACAAGGCTATGCTTTGCATTAAAACATGGTGTTCTTCCTTGAACATGACCACCCCCATGTACAAAAAATATAGATAAAGGGAAGTAAGGAGGAAAAAGGCAATGATACCTGCTTCACCCAGTACCAAAATATATGTGTTGTGTACTCCAAAAGTCTGAAAGACCCCACCCATGAATGAACCGTAACCATTTCCAAAAATGGGGCTTTCCTTTAAGGGCTCGTAGTAATAGGACCAGGTTTCCGAACGGGATGCTTCCCCTGCTTTTTGCAGTGCGCCTTCGTTTTGGTTCACCACGGCGGTAAAAGTTTCCAACCTGTCCGTGTTCAATTTTAAGAGAGGGCCAATTGCGGCAATAAGAATAATCAGGCCAACGCCTACGCCAATAATCCTAATATTTTTGAATTCAACTTTAACAGACATTAGATTGATCAACAACCAGATAAGAATAAATGTCCTTGAAAAGGTAAAAACTCCTGCTACGGTAATAATTACCTGCAGTAGCGTCCGGACAGGGAATTTTTTTATTCTAAAGGTCAGGGCATAGGCCATTAAACACACAAAACCAGCTTGGTTGGGGTCAATGTAAAAGCCACTGTACCTTCCATAGTTGTCTGGAAAGGCCACCGCATGGACAATAATACTGATGGAACCCAAAAAATATAAAAAGAAGATATCGTCCTTGGTTACCTTTTTTACCAAAGCACTTCCGCAGATGATCATTATAATGTACTTGGTAAAGGTGATGAAATAGTCGCTTTCTTTATCGCCGGCAAAGTTCAGTCCTCCAATAGCAAAATAGGAAATCCCGATAGCAATCATCCAAAGATTGGGCCGATGCTTTTCAGCAACGATAAAATAAGCCATTAAAAGGGCATATATAAGATAACTCAATACCGTACTGATGGCCGGACTCACATAAAAGAAAAAAGTGGAGGGCACATTGAGTATAGTGAGTATAAGGATGATATATTTTAAAACTTTTGCCACAGGTATTTTTTAAGCTAGGGAGTTGAACAATTCTTCCCATTGTTTTTTCACGGAACCCATCTCATATTTTTTTGATGCTTTAATGGAGTTTTCACTAAAAGTGTCCCTAACACCGG
>JAUICT010000191.1 GCA_030429325.1 Bacteroidia bacterium | reverse complement strand
TTCGATTATATTGGAGTGCCCCACCATCAACGTTGGATGAACAATAAAGCATTTGATGGAGGTCAATTGTCACAAGAAGAAAAGGAGCTCCGGGATTTTTATGCCCGTCTTTTAAATTTTACCAAACAAAGTGCGGCCTTGATGGGCGATTACCAAGAAACTCATTTTTATAATAAAGAACGTACCGAGAACTATGATCATAGGGTACTTTCATTTGCAAGATGGACCGATGGGGAAAAACTGGTGGTTATTTCCAATTTCGATACCCAAAAAAGCTATGCCTTTGAGCTTAAGGTTCCGGAAGATATCATTGCCAAATGGCAATTGAAGGATAAAGCGTATGGCCTTTCCGAAGCATTATATGGAAAAGTGGAGCCGACTTTATCAGTAGAGAATGGGCAAGGAAAGGTTTGGGTAGAGCTGAAACCTTTAGAATCAAATATTTTTAGATTGGAACAATAAAAAAGGGCGAATTGCAAAGCAATCCGCCCGAGCTTAGGTTGGTTAGTTGCCTTACTCCTTTGCAGCTGTTTTTTTGTATATCAGTGCAATGATGGCTCCTATAATTCCGTAAAAAATAATGTCGATTATGGCTTCGACCAAATGAGCGGTAATGTCCATCCAGCTTACGGTGGCATAAGTAATAAGTCCCATTCCCAATCCTATTAGAGCCCCAATCCAAGCCCCGAACTCAAATCCTTGACCCAAAGAATGATGGCCTCTGGCCCATTTGCTGTACAGGATGCTAAGGATAAAGGAGGCAATAAGATTCGCTAAGGCTATGATTCCCAAATCGGGAACCTCTTTCATGGCGTTGACAATGGTGTGTTCTGTAAAAAAGTCTACAGTGGCAATACCCCAAATGAGGTATCCCAGAAAAAACATGACAATAGCGGCAACCAAGGTGGCCAACAAATTAGATTTAGAAAACATGTTCGTAGTTTTTTATTGGTTATCAATATGATAAATGTATTAAATAAAATTTAACAAATCGATAAAAATCAACGTGTTATAAAATGAATATCTCTTTTTTAGGCCATATGGTCCGTAAATATTTCATTTTCCCATTTAGCTCCCAAATTCAATTTTCAAGTTGTATTTTTAACGGTCTTAAAAATCAAAAAATGAAGAAAAACCTACTTTGGGCATCGATTGTCACTTTCTTATTTAACAGCTGTGGAATGAAAGATTTAAAACCATTGGTCATTGGCCATAGAGGGGCCATGGGGCACGAAACCGAAAACACATTGGCGTCTGTACAAAAGGCACTGGACCTCGGAGTAGACATGCTCGAAATAGATGTGTTCCAATTAAAAACTGGTGAAACCGCCGTATTTCACGATGAAACTGTGGATAGATTAACGAATGGGGAAGGTGAAATAGAAGCATATAATTTAACCGATATGCAGGAACTTGTTTTAGATGGAGGGCACAAGATTCCGTTGCTAGAGGATGTGTTGAATCTTATTGACAACCAAGTTGGATTAAATATTGAATTGAAGGGTGCGGGAACGTCTGATCAGGTTAACTTCATCACAAAAAACTATATTGAAAACAAGGGCTGGTCACCAGATAATATTGTTATTTCCAGTTTCGATTGGGACGAACTAAGGGAAATGCGAAAGCTAAACAAGGATATCAAGATTGCGGTACTAACGGCAGAAGACCCACTGGAGGCAATTATGGTAGCTAAAGAATTGAACGCAGTGGCCATTAATCCCAAATTTACTAAGTTAACTGCTGAAAATGTGCAAAAAATACAAAGAGAAGGATTGAAGGTCTATACGTGGACAGTTAATGAACCAAAAGATATTCAACAGATGAAAGATTTTGGGGTAGATGGCATCATTACCGATTATCCTGAACGAGCGCATTGATGTTTGATGTGATTATCGTTGGAGGTGGTGCTGCCGGGTTTTATGCCGGAATCCACATTGCCGAAAAGGCTCCCCATTTAAAAATTGCCATTTTTGAACGGGGCAAGAGTGTGTTGTCCAAAGTAAAAGTTTCAGGCGGCGGTCGGTGCAATGTGACCCATGGTGAATTTTCGCCACGTGACCTTTGTACCAACTATCCCCGTGGTGAGAGAGAGCTGTTGGGACCGTTCCACAATTATGCCCCCATGGATGTCATGGCATTTTTTGAGGAACGTGGGGTGCCGCTCAAGATTGAAGAGGATGGACGCGTATTCCCCCAGAGCGATTCTTCACAATCCATAATAGATTGTCTTGTAGGCGAGGCCGAACGATTGGGCATCACGATTTTGCGAAACAGCTCCGTAAAGCAATTTGAAAAAATTGGGGAGGAATGGCAGGTGACCACCATGAATAAACACTATCATGCCAAAAAACTGCTCCTGGCCACAGGGAGCAACACCAAAATTTGGCAACAACTTCAGACGTTGAGACATACTATTGTTACACCCGTACCCTCTTTGTTCACGTTCAACATCAATGATGAGCGCATTAATGGAATACAAGGCATAAGCACCTATGTTTCTGCTGAAATCCCTCCCAAGAAAATTTTCGCTTCCAATAAGTTTGACCTCAATTTAAAAAGTGTAAGGAAGGAAGAACCCGTTTTACAATCCGAAGGCTCCTTATTGATCACGCATTGGGGGTTGAGCGGCCCGGCCATCCTAAAATTATCTGCTTGGGGAGCCAATATTTTGAATGAATATAATTATGTATTTCGAGTGAACATCAATTGGACACCTGAATATACAACAGCTTCCATGGAAGGCTTACTCCGAAAAATTAAAGAAGTAGAACCCAAAAAGACGGTTTTGAGAACCCATGCCGTTGAACTTCCAAGACGACTTTGGGCAAAACTGGTCCATGCGGCACATATTAAAAAAGATGAAAAATGGGCAGACCTGACCAAAGAGAAACTTCAAAACTTGGCAAAACAGCTTACCGCATCCTCCTTTAAGGTTGATGGAAAAAGCACTTTTAAAGAGGAATTTGTCACCGCTGGAGGGGTGGATTTAAAAGAAATCGATTTTAGGACATTCGAAAGTAAAATCATTCCCAATCTCTATTTTGCCGGGGAAATTATCAACGTGGATGCCATTACCGGTGGATTCAACTTTCAAAATGCATGGACAGGGGCCTACTTGGCCGCACAGGCAATTGCATCATCAGAATAATTACTGCAAGAGCATAGCGATAGCAGCAGCCAATGCCGCTCCCAGAATAGGGCCTATCACTGGAATCCATGAATAGCCCCACCCGTTGGAGCCTTTATTTTTTATGGGTACCAAAGCATGAATGATTCTAGGTCCCATATCCCGGGCCGGATTGATGGCATAGCCTGTAGTACCTCCCAAGGACAGCCCAATTCCCCATACGATTAAGGCTACAGGCAAGGCACCCAAGGAACCTAGACCTATGATGGAGTTGTCAGAAGACATCACGGCATCGGTAAAATAAAGCACCGCAAATACGAGGACAAAAGTGCCCAAGATTTCGGTCAACAGATTTAAGAAGGTATTCGGAATAGCGGGAGCATTGCAAAAGACTGCACGTTTGGTATTGCCATCCTCGGTAGCGTCAAAATGATCCTTGTTCATGAGCCATACCAAAAAAGCCCCCAACATGGCCCCAATAAATTGTGCTAAAATGTAGTTTAGGATTGCATCAACGGGAAATTCACCTGCCACGGCCAACCCAATGGTAACGGCCGGATTGAGATGGGCACCGCTGTAGGGTCCGGCTACCACGACCCCGGTATAAACTGCAAAGGCCCATCCGGTGGTGATTACAATCCAACCAGAGCCATTTCCGTAGGTTTTTTGTAGAGAGACGTTGGCATTGACACCACACCCCAAGAGAATCAAAAGAAAGGTGCCCACAATTTCGGCGATAAAAGGAGTCATACGGATTTAGGTTTAGTGTTTACAGTGGGTTAATTTATGGGTTTTCTGTCCAATGTTCCAAAGCTTTTATAGCTCTGTACCATCCTTGTATGCCTTGATCTATGGTTTCTCTATCCGATGTGGGTTTAAAATGAACATCGGCTTGCCAAATATCTTGTATTTCCATGGTGCTTTTCCAATATCCAACGGCCAATCCAGCTAGATAGGCGGCACCCATGACCGTGGTCTCCACGATTTTTGGTCTAACGGTAACCGTGTTCAATACATCGGCCTGAAATTGCATAAGCATATCGTTTATGGTTGCACCGCCATCAACCCGAAGCTCCTTTATGGAAATACCAGAATCAGCCTCCATGGCCTTTAAAATATCCATGGTCTGGTAGGCAATGGATTCCAAAGCAGCCCGCGCGATATGGGCATCGGTACTTCCGCGCGTCAACCCAAAAATGGTGCCTTGGGCATGTTGGTTCCAGTGCGGCGCGCCCAAACCGGCAAAGGCAGGAACAAAATATACCCCGTCCGAACTGCTTACGGTTCCCGCCAATTTTTCGACTTCTGCGGAAGTCTTGATGATCTTTAAACTATCCCGAAGCCACTGTACCACAGCACCAGCAATAAATATGCTCCCTTCAAGTGCATATTGGGTCTTACCGTTGATTTTCCATGCCACCGTGGTCAATAGACTGTTTTTGGACACTACAGGGGTCTCCCCAATGTTCATGAGCATAAAACAACCCGTGCCGTAGGTATTTTTGACCATTCCTTTTTTGGTGCACATTTGGCCAAAAAGGGCAGCTTGTTGGTCTCCGGCAATTCCGGCTATTGGTATTTTGGAGGCAAAGAAATTAGGACTTGTATGGCCATAGACCTCACTGGATTGATGTACTTCGGGAAGCATACTTTTTGGAATGGTGAATAATTCCAAAAGATCATCATCCCATTGCATGGTATTGATGTTGAAAATAAGGGTGCGCGAGGCATTGGTAACGTCAGTGATATGCAGTTTGCCCTCCGTCATTTTCCAGATGAGCCAGGTATCAATGGTACCCATGATCAAATCGCCGGCCTCGGCCTTTTCCCGGGCACCTTCCACATGGTCCAAAATCCATTTTACCTTGGTTCCCGAAAAATAAGAGTCGATAACTAGACCTGTTTTTTCTCGGATCATTTCTGATTTTCCTTGTTTTTTTAAAGCATCGCAATAGTTGGCTGTGCGCTTGTCTTGCCATACGATGGCATTGTAGACAGGTTCCCCGGTGTTTCGGTCCCAAACCACTACGGTCTCACGCTGGTTAGTGATGCCAATAGCGGCCATTTGTTCCCCT
>JAUICT010000190.1 GCA_030429325.1 Bacteroidia bacterium | reverse complement strand
ACATCCCATTCTTTAAAAGGTCTACAGCTTCGGAATGAAAAACTACCTAAAATCGGTGATTTTTATGTGGTGACCGATTGGAAAGGCAATGCAAAATGTGTGATTCGCACTACTTCCGTGAAGTTGTTGCCCTATTTCAGTATTCGTGAAGAGCATGCCAGACTGGAAGGCGAAGGCGACAAAAGTCTTGACTATTGGAAAAAGACGCATTGGGATTATTATTCACGGGAACTTGCAGCATTTGGTGCAGTACCCAAAGAAAGTATGATCGTGGTATTCGAGCAATTTGAAATGCTCTATAAAAGATAATGGCCACCAAAAGGTAGCCATTACATCTTATTTTACTAGGCCGAAGCATCAATCCATGTCCACCCAAATGTTACCTTGTTTGTGTGAAGCTACGGTATTTTCTATGAAATTCAGTCCACGAACACCATCGGTCATAGTTGGGAATTCTCCGCTATTGTATTCCTCACCACGTATGGCCCTTGCCACTCCTAAATAGATATTGGCCATGGCATCAAAAATTCCCTCAGGGTGACCAGGAGGCAATTTGGTGCCATCCAATGAAAGTTTTGAATTATAGGCATGCCCGGGTTTTAATACCTGTAATGGTTCTGGATCGTTTAGTTTATAGAGATAGTTGGGGTTTTCCTGCTCCCATCGCAAACCTCCTTTTTCCCCATAAATGGCAATGGTAAGGTTGTTCTCTTCCCCAGTGGCCACTTGGCTTGCCCTAACAAGGCCCTTTACATGTTCGCCCATTCGTAACAAGACGGTTCCGTCCACATCCATTTGGTTGTCTTCGTACAGGTAGTTGAAATCACATAACAAGGATTTCACCTGAAGTCCGGTGGTATACTCAATCATATTAAAGGCATGGACACCAATATCTCCCATACAAGAACTGATTCCCGCTTTTTTGGGGTCTAAACGCCAAACGGTAGATCGTTTTTCCTTATCGTGTATGATGGGGTTGATCCAGCCTTGGTAATACTGTGCATCCACTTTGTGGATTTTTCCCAAGGCACCCTCCTTGATCATCTCCCGCATTTGGCGTACCATGGGGTAGCCTGTATAGGTATGGGTAACCGCAAAAACAGTCCCGGCCTTGGTCAAGGTTTCTTGAAGGATTATGGCTTCATCATAAGTGGTAGTCATGGGCTTTTCACAGATGACATGAAAACCGTTTTCCAACAACTTTTTGGCCATGGGAAAATGCAAGAAGTTGGGCGTAAGGATGGAGCATACTTGAATACGTTCATCTTCTGGAAGCTTCAGCTCCTCCTCTACCAACGTGTCAAAATCTTTATAGATGCGGTTGGTAGGAATGTCTATTTCCTTGGCAAAATCCACACTGTCCTCAAAATTGGGGTTGAAGACCGCCCCCACAATTTCATAGTTATCATTGATGAAAGAAGCTACCCTGTGCAATATCCCAATAAGGGAATCACCGCCTCCTCCAAGTATTCCTAATCTAATTTTTTTTGGCATGTTTTGATTAATTTACTCTTTGTATTCTATTTTTTCATTTTTGAACAACAGGGCAAAGATAATTGCCACAGCAAAAGCAAAAATAGCAGGAAAGCGCCAGATACTTGCCCAGTCATGGCTGTTTTCTGAAATAAGATAGTTGTCCGTTATCTGCCCGGCTATCCAGAACCCTACAAGCATCCCCACACCATAAGTGGCCAAGGTAATCAACCCTTGGGCCGCACTCTTGTATTTTTCACCGGCTTTGCTGTCGGTATAAATCTGTCCTGAAACGAAGAAGAAATCATAACATATTCCGTGCAATGCAATCCCCAAGATGAGCATAAAGGCCAAGCTGCCCGCATCACCATATGCAAATAGGAAATACCTAGCGGTCCATGCCAACATCCCTGCAATTATGGTTTTCTTGAATCCAAATTTGGTGAAGAAATAGGGCAACAACAACATAAACAGAACCTCAGAGGCTTGCCCAATGGTCATTTTCCCTGTTGGATTAGCCATTCCTATCTCAGATAGAAACGGATTTGCGTTTTGGTAATAGAAGGCTAATGGAATACAAATTAAAACGGAGGAAACAAAGAATATCAAAAAGTTCCTATCCTTCAAAAGTTTCAAGGCATCCAACCCCAGCATATCCGCAATGGTTACTTTTTCACCTTTTTCCACGCTTGGAGGGGTCTTGGGCAAGGTAAAACTGAAAAGCCCCAAAATCGCCGAAGCAATCCCCACCATTAAAAAGGTGTTCTTCAACATTCCGGATTGAATGCTTTCCGGGGAATCCCACAGGAAAATATAGCTAATGACCAATCCGGCCACAATCCACCCGATGGTCCCAAAAACACGAATGGGGGAAAATTCCTTGGCAGGATCTTTCATTTGGTTGAATGAAATGGAGTTTACCAAAGCCAGCGTGGGCATGTACAAAATCATATACCCCAAAACATAGGGATAGAATACAGCAAAATCATCAACTTGGTACATTTGGTACATGAGAAAAGCTCCAACCAAGTGAAGTATCCCCAATATACGTTCAGCGTTAAAGTATCGGTCAGCTATCAGTCCAATAATAAAAGGAGCTATGATGGCCCCCCACGATTGTGTTGAAAATGCTTGGGCAATCTCTCCTCCCGTTGCATTTAAATTGTTCCCCAGAAAGGTCCCGAGGGTCACAAACCATCCGCCCCAAATAAAAAATTCGAGGAACATCATAAAGGATAGCTGGAATTTGGTCTTAAAACTCATATTGATCAATTAGTTTGGTTTATCGTTTGTAAAAAATATAGTCCAGAGGGTCAGGGGTTATACCTGATGCACGCAAATCCATCATAATCTGGCCCCTATGGTGGGTAGAATGGTTCACCACGTGGAAAAGGATATCTTTAACGTCATTGGCAAAAGTCCTTCCCTCACTGTTTTCATATTCCACCCTCTTGTTAAGGTCATCGATACTGGTAATGATCTCAAAGGATGTCCTTTGGTTATCGTAATGGATATCTTCCCAGTTTTGCACAGGTTGTTCTTGCCAAACCGTAAAGTCCGGTTGCTTTCCCAATATCCTTTGGTTCCAGATGTGATGCGCATTCAGGATATGACTAAACAGGCGAGTGCAATTCTCTGGAACCTGTTCCATGGAATTGCACTGCCCGATCAACTTTTTATTGCAGTAAAAATTGTAATCAAAAAGCTGCTGCAAGAATCCTTTCATACCTCTTTTTGTTATATTCGGAGAGGTTATCGCAGTTTTTCCAGCAATTCCTTGGTCGCTAAAATACCTGCCTCCTCACTTAGTTCATTGCCCTCATATTCAACACCCACATAGCCAGAGTAACCAGCTTCCTTAACTATTTTAATCATCTCGGCATAGTCTATGGCAGTTTCATTCCCCTCTTCATCAAAATTGTAGGATTTGGCACTCACGGCCTTGGCATAAGGCATAAGCTCACGCACTCCTTGATATTTGTCATACTCATCCAAACACTTGGATTCGTAATAATCCCCTGCTTCCCTTTTGATGCAGAAATTGCCGAAATCGGGTAAAGTACCACAATTATCCATGTTCACCTGTTTCATTACCTCCGCCAGCATGGCTGCGTTAGATGAGGGCCCTCCATGGTTCTCCACAATAATGTTAATGTTCTTGTCCTTGGCATAGGTAGATAATTGGGTAAGCCCATCCACTGAAGCTTTGGTCCATGCATCTGGCTCCATAAGACCATTAAGGTTAACCCTAATGGAATGACAGCCCAAAGCGGCGGCGGCATCTACCCATTTATAGTGGTTTTCAACGGCCTCTTTGCGCTCTTTCTCATCAGCAGCGGCCAAATCCCCTTGGCCGTCAATCATAATGATCAGGTTTTCCAATCCGTATTTTTCACTTTCGGCCTTACTTTTCTCCACAAAGTTTTTCATGGCTTCTTCAGAAAAGTTGTCTTTCTCCAGTTCTGGATAATATAACCCACTCACATACTCCAATCCTTCAAAGCCCCATTCTTTGGCCTTTTCAGCAAAGCGATAGGGATCCATTCCTTCTTCACGTATCATTTTGTGCATGGACCATTGGGCCAAGGAAATTTTAAAAGCGGGGGCGTCAGTAGTTGTCATTGCCTCTTGGGCCACTTCTTGGTTGTCGGCTTCTTCTTTTTTCTGATTTTGTTTACAGGAAAACGTTCCCAACAATACAAACATAACTACGGCCAAAGTGCCATTCTTGGCAAAAAAATGTCTCTTCATAAGATTCTTTAATAAAATTTCACATGGAATACAAAAACTACAACGTTATAGTAGCGAATTCTCAATAAACATAGGGTTTAAATGTAGAAAATTAATTTAATAATTAATACATTTAGGAAATAAACAATCCGAATAAATGAGTAAATTTTATTACAACCAGGAGCAGGACTCCTATGATGCCATTGTGGTAGGCACAGGTATCAGTGGTGGTTGGGCTGCCAAGGAGCTTTGTGAAAATGGACTCAAGACTTTGGTCTTGGAGCGTGGCCCCATGGTAAAACACCGTGAGGACTATCCCACAGCCAACAAGGACCCCTGGGATTTTCCCCATGCTGGGCAACCTACAAGAGAAGAACTAAAACAACAAGAGAAACAGGCCAGAACCGGTTATACGGTAAGGGCAGAATCCAGACACTGGTTTGTCAATGATTTGGTGCATCCCTACAATGAGGTCAAGCGTTTTGATTGGATGCGGGGGTATCACGTAGGAGGTCGTTCCATTATGTGGGGACGCCATAGTTATCGTTGGAGCGACATTGATTTTGCCGCAAACAAGAATGAAGGTATTGCCGTGGATTGGCCCGTACGCTACAAAGATATTGCCCCTTGGTACGATAAAGTTGAAAGTTATATCGGGGTTTCTGGTGAAAACCTAGGACTGCCACAATTGCCCGATGGGCAATTTGAGCCCATGATGGAACTCAACTGTGTTGAAGACCACGTAAGAGGCAAAGTGGCAGAACATTTTGGAGGTCGTGTGATTACCGCCGGTAGGGTGGCCCACATTAACAGTGACAAAAAATTTGAAGGTGATGGCCGTGTACGCTGCCAGTTTAGAAACCGTTGTGTTCGCGGGTGTCCGTTTGGCGCTTATTTTAGCAGCGTTTCATCTACGTTACCTGCTGCAGAAAGAACAGGGAACATGACCCTTAGACCTGATTCCATTGTGCATGAAATCATCTATGACCCCAATACCAAAAAAGCAACAGGGGTCAAAGTCATAGATAGGGAGACCA
>JAUICT010000189.1 GCA_030429325.1 Bacteroidia bacterium | reverse complement strand
CGTAGGTTACAACTATTCCATCTCGTACTTTATTCCACTATACAAAAAAACCAAGAAGAAAAAAGCAGAGCCGCAAGAACCATAGAAACAGCCTACGTCTGAACATAAATAAAAAGAGCCTGAATCATCAGGCTCTTTTTTGGTAATTGAATTGAGTTAGTCTAGAATTTTCCTTCTATTTTTTTGAGTTAATTGCCAAAACTTTCGTGAAAACCCAAACTTTTGTTAGGGTAAAGTTAACTAAATTTTAATTGATTGTAAAAAAGTCCGAATACTTAGACATTGTCTTTTTGATATTTTGCCTTTTTGCTACCCTCATACATTTCATAATGTACAAGCCTAGCTTCCAGTTTTCCGTTATATGCCTTGATTTTTCTTGAAGGACGGAGTCCTACATGTTTTAAGGCCTCTAAATTGGACGTGATCATCCAAGCATCCGTTCCGGGATAGTTTTGCTTTAACGTATCCCCTATTTTGCCGTAAAACTCTTCCATTTCTATGGGCAAGCGCTCCCCGTAAGGCGGGTTAAACACCATATGAAGCCTAGAATCAACCGGTTTTTCTGTTCTAAAAAAGTCTTTCCGCTCCACGGTAATGTATTCAGAAAGATTTGCATTATCAACGTTCTCTTGGGTCTTTCGTACCGCAGATGGGGCCTTGTCATAGCCTAATATCTTATGGTGAAATTCCCGGACCTTATTCAAACTGGCATCAACAATCTTTTGATGCAATTCCGAATCATAATCGCGCCAATGCATAAAAGCGTACGACTCTCTGTTAATGTTGGCCGGAACATTGCAGGCTATCATGGCCGCTTCAATCAAAAAAGTACCGCTTCCGCACATAGGATCTAAAAAATCCGTTCGGCCATCCCAGCCGCTTTTCAACAAAAGTCCAGCCGCCAAAACTTCGTTTATCGGGGCAATATTTGTCAATATACGGTAACCTCTCTGGTGCAATGAACCACCGGAACTATCCAATGAGACAGTACAATTATGGTCATGAATGTGGATGTGGATCCTAACATCCGGGTCTTGGGTACTAACATTGGGGCGTTCTCTCTCAACTCTTCTGAACTTATCTACAATGGCGTCTTTAGCCTTCAATGAAACGAACATGGAATTGTTGAAAATTTCAGTGTTCATGGTAGTATCAACAGCAAAAGTCTTATCTGAAGTAAATATTTTGGACCAATCCAAATTGTATACTCCGTTGTACAGATCCTTCTCGTTGCGTACCCTGAATGTCCGTAAGGGCTTATAAATCTTTAATGCTGTCCTGAGGCACAGATTAGCCTTGTACATAAACCCCGTATCACCATTAAAAGAAACGTTCCTAACCCCTTCTTCCACATTTCCGGCTCCTAAATTTCGAAGCTCCTTTGCCAAAAGGGGTTCAAACCCGTACAAAGTTTTGGCCAACATCTTAAAATTTCCTGCCATGTTTTCCTGAAATCTTTCCACAAAAATAGGCTATTTTTGCCCCCTGAACCTTATTTATGGATTTTCCGTCCTATATCGTGTACACTGTGCCAATTCTGGCTGTTTGGGTCAGTTTTGCGTTTGCTTGGATCGTACGCCCAAAAAACAACAAGAACATTAAATTGTTGCTGGCCTTTAGTGGGGCGTTCCTCTTATCGTTGACCTTTTTGGAATTGTTGCCCGATGTATACGAAGGACACGACCCAAAGACCATTGCACTTTATATTTTGGCGGGTATATTGCTTCAGGTGTTTTTAGAGTTTTTCTCCAAAGGTGCAGAACACGGGCATATGCATATCGATATCAAGGAAAATCATTTTCCCTTCCTGCTCTTTTTGAGTTTGTCTATCCATTCCTTGGTCGAAGGGGTTCCCATTCACGGGAATAATTCCATTTTATATGGCATTATTATCCATAAAATTCCAGTTGCCATCATTCTCAGTATCTTTTTGATCAATTCCAAAATGAAAATGGGATGGGCCATTCTTTTTATCCTCGTATTTTCATTAATGACTCCTTTGGGCAGTTTCCTGTCTGATCAATTGCCCGAACTACAAGGTTATGGCCATATATTGACCTCCTTGGCCATTGGGGTATTTTTTCATATTTCCACCATTATTCTTTTTGAAAGTTCTAAAGGACATTCCTTTAACCTTCAAAAATTGTTGGTTATTATCTTGGGCGTTGCCTGTGCCTATTTTACCCTTCACGTCTAATCAGAAGAGGTATTAAACCCCATTTTATCCCCTTGCTTTCAATATAGTACATCAATTCATATGCCCTTTCCATGTATTGATAAGCGGCATCCATCAATCGGGGGCACTTTTATCAATACAGATAGGCTACTTTGGTTTTCATTGAATAACTCCATAACACTAGAGATCATGAAAAAAACAAGTATTCTATTGGGCATTTTTGCCATTTTGTTAAACTTGGGATGCAGCAAGGACGATAGTCCTGAAGTAAAAGATCCCGTAATCACCATTTCTGACTTTGAAAGTTCCATTGAGGAGAATCCAGTGGAAAATGAAATTTTAGGCACTATTGAAGCCAGTACCAATACTGGAACATTGGTATACTCCTTAACCACGCAGATTCCTTCCGGAGCATTAAAAATTAATTCAAGTACGGGGCAATTGTCCGTTGCAGACCCTTCGGCTTTTGTTTTTGAAGTCAACCCCAAAATTACAGCTACCGTACAAGCCAAGGTTGAAGATGTCACCAAATCGGCAAACATTACAATCAACGTTACTGAAGAGACCTTGAAGGTAGCCACAGCTGTCATAGACAAGACAAGCTATACCGCACCCGAGGACTTAACCTTCCTGTATTCCACAGATGGAGGTGATTCTTATTCCACCGATAAACCTACCAACCTTGAGGAAGGTGATGAAATCTTGGTTAACATAAGTAACGGTATCACAGATATCTCCAAGGATGACTTTTTCTTTTCGTGGATTGGCTCCAATCCTGTAGCCAAAACTTCGGAAATTGCCTTGGCCAAGTTTGTGGTGGGCAGTACCGATCTGGATATTAAAGTTGCTGTCACGGATAAGATTGAAATTTTGGTTTCCGAAAGACAAACAGGGCAATTTTATACGCTTGATCCCAGTACTGGCGAAAAGACCCAAGCTTTCAAGGTAACCTTAGATGGAGAAAATCTTTTACGTGTTCGCGGTGCAGTGTATAATTGGTTCGACAGAAAACTCTATGTTTCCACTACAAAATTTGCCACAACAAAATCCATACTGCATGCTGTGGACTTGTCCACCATGCAAGCAACCACCATCAATAGCAATCCCAACGATACTTGGGAGGGACTGGCCGATTTGGTCATAACCCCTGAAGGAAATATTCTGGCCACCATGGCACTGGGCGGTGGAACAGGTCAATCCTTAATAAGCTTTGATACGGATGGAACGGATTCCGCTCCCGTTGCCTTTACAGGCGCTGATCTTTGCTGTGGGCTGGGTCTTACTTATGCTGACACGACTAATGAAGTTTGGGTTGGCGATATTTCGAGCAAATTACATAAATCCAATCTTAATGGTGAAATTAGTGAGACCTTAGCCTTGGGGCTGGATGATTTTGTAAACACTAATGCTGATGACTATTATATTAGAAACTTGGTGCGTGACCATATCGGTAACCTATATGCGCTTTGTCTAGATGATTCAAATGGTTCCATGCACATTGCCGAAGTGGATTTAACCAGTAACACCCTAATACACATTGCCAAAATCAGTGAGAATTCAGAGGACCAAGTCAATGCTTTAGTATTTATTCCTGCATACTTATTCTAAAAAAACAACCAACCTATCCATTAACTGTTGAGGGGGCGAGTTTTCGCCCTCTTTTTTTGTTTAGTTTAGAAAGCGATAAGACTACGTACCAAAAACCAATGGGCAATAGCCCCTCCCAGTACAAAAAAATGCCATATCAAGTGGTTATAGGGTATTCTTTTGATGGCATAAAAAACAATGCCCAAGGTATAAAAGGCGCCACCAAGGGATAAATAAAGTAATCCAGTTCCCGATAAGTGCTCCACCAAATAGGGAACATCAATGACAATAAGCCAGCCCATAACACCGTAAAGTACTAAGGAGAACACTTCAAACTTGCCTGTAAAGAAAAGCTTGAGCACGGTCCCGAACAACGCAATGCCCCAGACCAAAAAAAACAGCAACAATCCTTTGGAAGGTAAAAGTACGGTAAGGCAAACTGGGGTATAGGTTCCTGCAATCAGATAGTAAATGCTGATATGGTCCAAAATCCTCAATTTTTTCTTCAATCTAGGGTCTTGTACGGAGTGATATATTGTAGATGCCGTGAACAACAGTACCAACGATATGCAATACACCAAAACACTTCCAAAAAGGTACGGTGTATCCCTAATATCTTTTTGAAGAAGAATTACACTCCCCACAAGGGCCAACAGAATACCAAGGGCATGTGAGTACGCATTCCATTTTTCCTCTAGTAAAACCGGATTTGATTTTTGGGGCAAGAATGAATGTTTTAATGGATATAACAGTACAAATATAATCACCGAGGAAAATAATACGAACAAAAAAAGCCCTCTACTTACGTAAAGGGCTTTGAGGAAGGCGGCGACCTACTCTCCCACCTGGTGTGGCAGTACCATCGGCGCAAACGGGCTTAACTTCCCTGTTCGGAATGGAAAGGGGTGGACCCCGTCGCCATGGCCACCTAGATTTTATCCTGGACTTGTTCCAGGACCTCCTTGTCCAAAGGTCATAAGGTGCAAGAAGGGAATTTCATCAAATTGATATGACATATTATGGGACGGACCTTTGGCAAGGCCCAAAAAAAGAGTCAACGAAGTATTTTTGTTACAAGGAAGCCCCGAGAGGGCCGCGCAAGCTTACGGGCAATTAGTACCGCTCGGCTGCATGCATCGCTGCACTTCCACCTACGGCCTATCGACGTGGTCATCTCCCACGGCCCTTTAAAGAGATCTCATCTTGTGGCGGGTTTCGCGCTTATATGCCTTCAGCGCTTATCCCATCCCGACTTAGCTACCCGGCGATGCCCCTGGCGGGACAACCGGCGCACCAGCGGTCGGTCCAGTTCGGTCCTCTCGTACTAGAACCAGATCCACTCAAATCTCTCACGCCCGCAGTAGATAGAGACCGAACTGTCTCACGACGTTCTGAACCCAGCTCGCGTGCCACTTTAATGGGCGAACAGCCCAACCCTTGGGACCTTCTCCAGCCCCAGGATGTGACGAGCCGACATC
>JAUICT010000188.1 GCA_030429325.1 Bacteroidia bacterium | reverse complement strand
TAATGTTGAATAACTAAGTACACAACCTAACTATATGAAAGGCTGGAATCAAGATTCCAGCCTTTTTTTATAGGAAACGTATGGTCATAAAATTGGAGGGTGACTCGCCATTAGCTGCTTTAACAGCATTTACAATAGGCAGGACAAATCCTAGGATTCCGACCGCCATAAGCCCCAATAGTCCTATTCCAAAGGCCAAGATTGCGGGAATACTGATCACGAGATAGAGCAATAAACTCAACTGTAGGTTGATTACTGCCTTGCCATGTTCGTCCATACCTTCCACCGTACGGCGCGTGGCCAACCACAGAACCAGAGGAACAATAAATCCACCAACTCCGGTAACATAATGCAATAATTGTGATAAATGTGTAAGGGCCAATAATGTATTGTCCTTTCTAACAACGTTTTGATTGATGACTTCCATTTTTGATTGATTTTGATGATGTACCTTATTAGTATGACATTACCGTAAAATGTTACAACCCGCGGTTAATTTGTACTTTTGGCATCATGTTGTACAATGATAACATCGTTGCCCTGGCCACCCCATCCGGAACCGGAGCCATAGCCGTAATCCGAATTTCAGGACCGGACGCTATTTCCATAGCCGATACCCATTTTCAATCTGTAAGAGGAAAAAAACTATCCAACCAAAAGACCCATACCATTCATTTGGGTCATATTGTGGATAATGGGAAAATATTGGACGAAGTTTTAGTCTCCATTTTTAAAGGTCCCAATTCCTACACTGGTGAAAATGTGGTGGAAATCTCCTGTCACGGCTCTCCATACATTCAACAACAAATCATCCAATTAATTTTAAGGAAAGACTGTCGAACAGCTTCCGCCGGGGAGTTTACGCTTCGTGCATTTTTAAACGGAAAAATGGATTTAAGCCAAGCTGAAGCAGTGGCCGACCTCATTGCCAGTGATAGCGAAGCTGCACATGACATAGCCATGCAACAAATGCGTGGTGGCTTTAGTAATGAAATACAAAAGCTCAGGGAAGAACTCCTCAATTTTGCCTCTCTAATTGAGTTGGAGTTGGATTTCTCCCAAGAAGATGTGGAGTTTGCAGACCGTACACAGTTCAATGCGCTACTGAACCGAATCAGCGAAGTACTTAAAAAATTGATTGATTCTTTTGCATTGGGAAATGTCATAAAACATGGTATACCTGTTGCCATTGTTGGCCAACCCAATGTTGGCAAGTCCACCCTGCTCAACGCCCTACTGAATGAAGAAAGAGCTATTGTAAGCGACATTGCAGGAACCACGCGCGATACGGTAGAGGACCACATCAGCCTTAACGGCATCAATTTTAGGTTTATTGATACCGCGGGAATCCGGGAAACTGAAGATGTTGTGGAGAAAATTGGTATTGAACGTACTTTTGATAAAATTGAGAAAGCTCGCTTGATTATTTTTCTTTTTGATCGAATGGATTTTGACCGTTTGGAATTGGAAAAAATCAAACAAAAATACCCCAATAAGCAACTTCTTGTCATTTGTAACAAAGTTGACCTTCTCACCGAAGAGCAAAAACAAACACTCTCCAAAGAAATACCCCATCTTCTTTTTCTATCTGCAAAGCAACAAGTGGGTATGGCCGCATTGGAAGAAAAGCTCCTTGACCTTGTTGATTCAGGTGCATTAAGTGGCGATGGTACGATCATTTCCAATAGTAGGCACTATGATGCCCTGTTGAAAGCTCTTGAGGAAATCCAAAAAGTTAAGGAAGGCATGGATGCCGGACTGGCAAGTGACCTTGTAGCCATCGACATTAAGCAGGCACTCTTTCATCTAGGTGAAATCACGGGAAGTGTTACCACCGATGACCTATTGGGGAATATCTTTTCCAATTTCTGTATCGGAAAGTAACCCATCCATTCCCGATAATACCATTTGCTTCCAATTGGGCACTGTACTTTTAATATATCAACAATTGTATCCCATTAGATATGAAAACACGAACAAATCCTCTATTTTTAAGGCAGTTCCCATAAAAATTAGTAAAACGTGCGAGCCATCAGGAACAATTTCAAGCTAAAACTTTTCGCTGTATTTTTCCTATTCCCGTTGTTTTTGATAGCCCAAGCGCAAAGAAATATGGATGTTTCGGTGGCCGAAAAGATTTATCTTCAATTAGGTTCCGGCGTTTATGCGAACGATCAAGAAATTTGGTTCAAGGCCATAGTTGTTGATTCTGAAAACCATTTGCCTACTGAAATAAGTGGTGTCCTTTATGTTGATCTGATAGATTTTAATCAAAAAATCATTGATCAAAAATTGGTAAAATTAAACTCGGGATTGGGGCATGGTTCCTTTCAACTCCATAAAAGTTACCCCAGTGGCCGCTATTTAATTAGGGCCTATACGCAATGGAATCGGAATTTTGGTTCCGATTTCATGTTCGAAGCTTATTTGGATATTGTGTCTCCAGAATTGCGAACAAACCGCTTTCTTGATTCGCTGACAATGACACAAGACAAGTCTGGTAAATTTCTACTATCTGCCAAAATCAATCCTTCCATTGTAGAACCCCGTAAAAAGAACCAGATTCCCATTTACCTTAATTCCAATCAAGGTCGGGATACCATCGAAATCAAAAAAAGAAACGGCATTTTTTCATTGACGTATGAAACGCCCATTGCTGCAGAATGGATGACCTTAACCTTAGGCGGAAGTGAAAATTATAATCATTCCGAAACGGTACTTCTAAAAAACACAGTAGATGTGCAGTTCTTTCCCGAAAGTGGAAAATTGGTCCATGGGTTCACCAACAAAATTGGTGTTAAAGCTTTGGGAGTGGATGGTAAGGGACGAATTGTTAGCGGTTCTATCATAGACCAGAATGGGGAAACCATATCCAATTTTTCAACCAACCCATTGGGAATGGGTACCTTTACGATGTTGGCAGACAGCAGCAAAACGTATCAGGCAAAAATTTTGTTTTCCAATGATACCATCAACAAAGATGCCACTTTGTACCCTCTCCCCAAAGTGGTTTCACAGGACAGTATCATGTCCGTGTCCAAAGTAGGAGAAAAACTCTGGGTTCGGGTTTCCAGCAATCAATTGGTGGGTCAAGCATTCATCAAAATTTCAAGTCGTGGAAAAGATTTGTTTTTGATGGAGGGGCCTTTGAAAAATGGGTTCTTGGTCAAAGATCTAGCCTGTGGAAAACTGCCTAACGGGATTCTTGCCTTTACCTTGATGAATTCCCAAAAACAACCTGTAGCCGAACGCCTTTTCTTTAACTTCAGGGAGGATGAAACCTTGAACATTTCAGTAAAAACGGATAAAGCATCCTATACCCGAAGGGAAATGGCAAAATTGGATATAAACATTGATCAACAGGATTCCGGGCCTGTTCCGTTGAATGCTTCAATCCTGATTTTGAATAAAGAGCATTTTCAGGAAAAATTGATAAACACCATACAATCCTATTTTTTGCTTGATTCTGAACTTAGGGGTAAAATAGAAGACCCCAGCTACTACTTTCGGGAGCAAACCCCAAGTAGATTTGAGGATTTGGATGCCCTATTGCTTACCCAAGGTTGGCGAAATTATAAATATCCCATAGAGCGAGAAGGTGTTGCCTTCCATTGGCCAGAGAAAGGCATTGAAGTAAAGGGGTCTGTTTCCATCAACCCTAATAAACAAAAGAATAAGGAACATTTACAGATGGGGTTGGCAACCTTTGGCAAGGAAACCAAGTTCTATTCTACACCTGTGGATAGTTTAGGGAGGTTTGATTTTTTACTGGATGATGATTATGGCGCTACCATTCCGTATATGCTCAGTACGGTAGATTCAAAAGGGGAAAAAGTACATCATAAAATACATGTGAACACCGTAGACCCTCCAAAAATAAGGTATTTAGCAAAGCCTACGTATAGGGCATTGGACACGGTGGTGAACACTGTGATGGAAGCAGGGAAAGAAAGAAATCGGATTGCTTCCGTATTTGATTCCCTTTATGGAGTAACCCAATTGGACGAAGTAGTGGTTTCCGATCTTTTGATCACACCTGAACGTGCCCAACTCTACAAAAAATATGGCAAACCGGATGTAATCATCTCCGGAGATGATATTCGTGCCAAAGAAAAAGAATGGTCTTATGGTCTGTACAGTATACTTTTGTTCAACTATGGTGACCAAATAGCCATTGAGCGATTTCCAGACGGGTTTATGCTAGCCCACGTAAGAGGTGGCAGCAAAGAAGCCACTCTATTGATGGTAGATGGCAAATTACTGGAAAACCATCTGTATGAATATGTCCCCAGTATGTCCCCAGAGATAGTGGAACGGGTGGAACTCTTAAAATACGCCAAGTTTTTTAAATCTAGGTACCTTACCGTATTTCCCCAGGCCGACTTATTTGAAATCCCATCCTTGGGTCATATCATCTCCATTACCACCAAAGGTGGGGTAGGCATACAGGCGCCAAACCGCCCTGAACCGGGAACCCTAAAATCCACACTACCACTTTTCTCTCCAATAAAGGAGTTTTATAAGCCCAAGTATGATGCTCCTTTAACAACCAACGATGACAAACCGGATTTAAGGTCTCTCATTCATTGGGAACCATCAGTATTTTTGAACAAAGATGGAAATACCTCTTTGAATTTTTATAATGGTGATATTGTTGGCAAGTATGTAATTATAGTTGAAGCAATTTCAACCGATGGACGCCTAGGATATAAAACAGTGGAGTATCAGGTAAAAGAAAGATCTGACTGATTGCAGGAAAACGTCCATGAAAAAAAGAAGAAAAAGCCCGACCCCATTAACTAACCTTTAAAGCAAACAAATGAGAAACAGGGTCGGGCACAACACATCAATCAATAAACTATATTTTTCTTAGCTCACCTGACGCCATGGCTTCCTTAACATTTGCCGCAACTTGCCAGTGACTTCCAAAAAATCGGCTACCATCTGCTTTTTTCAGCTTTACCAAAAGGGTACCGTCTTTTTTCTCCTTAACCGAGGTGACCGTTACCTTGTTGCCTTCTACACGTTTATAATTAGCCAATCCACCTCGCTTGATGATCAAATTGGGCTTTGGAAAATCTATATGTTGATACTGGGCTGCATCTGGTCTCCCAATCTCAAAGGTGTCTCCTACTTCAATTTCTGCTGTGCTTGATGTTTGGGCATAAAGTCCTATCGCGCAAATTGAAAATGTAAATGCTAAAATGTATTTTTTCATAATAAGTATATTTAAAATAATAAGCTTTCTTTTTGTT
>JAUICT010000187.1 GCA_030429325.1 Bacteroidia bacterium | reverse complement strand
TACAGCTCTTAAAGGAGCCGAGGATCTAAACCCTGCAGCTGACTCCGGTCAAGAAATTTATGCTGCCGTGGATGCCCTTTTGACAGAAGCAATAGCAAATCTAAATCGTGATGCACTTGCTGGTCCTAGCAATGATGTTTTCTTTGGAGGAGACGAATCTAGCTGGTTGAAATTGGCCAACACCCTAAAACTGAAACTGTATCTTCAGACCCGTCTTGTAGATGGTAGCGTTGCTGGTAAAATAAACTCTCTTATTGCTAGTGGCAATCTAATGACAGATTTAGAGGACAGTTTCTTCTTTCAATATTCTTCAGTTGATGCCAACCCAGATAGTAGACATCCAATATTCTCAGACAACTTTGATCAAGGTAAAACAGATTATCAAAGTAACTGGTTTATGAGCTTTATGGCTTTGGATAGATCACTTCCAGACCCTAGAATTAGATACTACTTCTACCGTCAGCAATTGGACTTTTCTGAAGCTGACAACCAAACCAAGGAATGTGTGAATGAAGTTGCTCCTGCCCACTATGATTCGGGTGAAGTCTTTTGTACTGTTGGTGATGGTTACTGGGGCAGAGATCACGGGGATAACGATGGTATCCCACCAGATGACGATTTAGTTGCACTGCATGGACCCTATCCTGTGGGCGGACCTTTCGATGACAACTCAGCGTCTCCTCAGTTAAGTAGGGATGTAGGACTTGAAGGAGCTGGTATCTCCCCAATCATGATGTCGTATTTTACACACTTCATGTTGGCCGAATCTGCCTTGACTTTAGGAACTACCGGAAGTGCAAGAACTTATTTGGAAAGTGGTATGCGTCAATCTATTGAGTATGTAATGGATTTTGGTGCAAGCTTGGCCGGAACCTCTATATTTGTTCCTACACCAGCTAACATTGATGATTTTGTAAATGAAGTACTTGCAGATTATGATGCTGCCGACAACGACGGAAAACTAGAAATCATTGTAGAGCAATATTTTACAGCTTTGTTTGGAAACGGTGTAGAGGCTTACAACACTTACAGAAGAACAGGTTACCCAAATATGCAGCCAACGTTGCAGCCTAACCCAGGTGTGTTCATGAGAACATTCCCTTACCCTGACAATTTGGTAAACCAAAACTCCAGTGTGTCTCAACATCCAATTTCCACACAAGTTTTCTGGGATAATAATCCTGCAGACTTTATTGACTAATTCAAAAAAAATATAACAATGAAAAATATTGTTTTCTTAACTATAACTCTTCTTTCCACGGCATTCTTCATGTCGTGTGAAGATGACGCTAAAGACCCATGGACAATCCATGAAGAATCAGCGAATCTAGCAACGTTTGTCACCATTGCAAAGGAGACCATTGTAATAGATTTTACAGATTCAGCATCCTCATTTTCGTTTTCAATCGATGCGCCTTCCAGCAACATTGCAAGCTACGAACTGGCAGTATCCAGAGTAAGTGGAGGTGTTGCGTCAGACACATTGCCTCTGACCTCTACAACGTCCTTCCCTGCTGATTTTGACATCACAGCCGCTGATTTGGCTTCTGCCCTAGGTCTGGATGTTGCCGATCTTAGTGCCGGGGATCGTTTTAACTTTGTAGGTACGGCCACAAACACAAGTGGTGATGTTGCCGATATCACAAACCTAAACGGTGATGCTGTAGGACCAGGTCAGTTTAACGCTTTCCGTTTCAACACATTCCTATCGTGTCCTTTTAACCAAGCAGATGCTTTGGGTACATACGATGTAACTGTTGATGATTTTGGCTTAGCTGTGTCCTCTTTTGAAGTTACAGCAGGTTCAACTGAAAACTCGGTTATCATCAATGATTTGATACAACCTGGTCTTTCCATGGAAATGTTCGTTAATCCAAATACGGGGATTGGCTCTATAGGCCGTACCCCAATGGCAGATGATTTCTACGGTTATTCTGGAGGTAATATCAATACTACAGGGACTCCAAGTTTCTTCTTCTCCTGTTCTGGAACCATTTCTGCGGTATTCCAGTATACTGTGGATTTAGGAAGCTTTGGATCTTTTGGATTTGCAGCTCAGAAGCAATAAGATAATATTGCACATATGAGATAATATGGCCGCCAGCTTTGTTTAAAGCTGGCGGTTTTTTTTAACAATTTCATTATGAACACATACATTTTAAGACTGCTATTACTTTGCATACTATTCTTATTTGCCCCCTCTTGCAACCAAGATGACACAGCGGTCGATGATATTATTACCGAAGAGCCTGATCCGGACCCGGACCCGGACCCGGACCCAGATACCGAAAAACCTATTTTTGAAGGCGATACCGGCAATGTATTGGTGTACGATGAAGAAAAAATATTTGATGGATATGTATTGGTCAATGATGCTAGCGACAATAGGGTATATTTAATGACCAAGGAAGGTAAAATAAGATATGAATGGGAACTGCCCAGTAATATCGGCAATGATGCTGAACTTCTTGAAAATGGAAAACTTTTGGTAGCCTTGACCGATGAAAATGCATTTTATGATATTGGCGGATTCGGTGGCCGTATTCAGATCATAAATCCTGATAGGTCCGTTGAGTGGGATTTCTTGTACTCCACAGAAGACTATATTTCCCATCATGATATAGAAATGCTACCCAATGGCAATGTACTTATTCTAACATGGCAAAAAAGAAGCAAAGAAGATGCCCTACAAGCTGGTTATGACGGAATACCAGACAATGAGCTTCTGCTTCTGGAGAGCCTCATAGAGGTTAATCCAGAAAATAACGACATTGTGTGGGAATGGCATTCATGGGACCATCTAATCCAAGACTTTGATGACACCAAAGATAATTTTGGTGATATTGCCGAAAATCCCCAACTCATAGACCTTAACTTTTACGATGATGACAGGGGGGATATCATGCACGCCAATGGCCTGGATTATGACCCTGTAAATGACTTGATCTACCTAAGCGTCAATTTTTATAGTGAAGTCTGGGTGATAGACCACAGTACAACAACAGAAGAAGCAGCCACTAATTCAGGGGGAAATTACAACAAAGGAGGTGATTTGGTTTATCGTTTTGGTAATCCTTTAGCTTATAAAAATGAGACAGGCACCCGCCTTTTCTATAACAATCACTTTCCCAATTATCTTGATAGTGATGAAATTGGGGCAGGCAACCTGCTTATCTATATGAATGGAAACAATGGTTCAGAACAACAGTCGCATGTGTACGAGCTAAATCTTCCGGACAGTTTTACACTATTGCCCGAGAATGATAATGAACCCACAATTGAATGGGAATTTACAGATGTGGAGCTATACTCTCCAATTGTTTCTGGAGCAGTCCGGCTTCCCAATGGAAACACATTGATTGCCGAAGGGAGGTACGGGTATTGGGAAGTTACAGAATCTGGTGAGGTCGTATGGCTTTTTGAAGGAAATAAACTTTTCTGGCGTGGCTATTCCTATCCAAAAGACCATCCTGGCGTTTCACTTTTAGAACTTAATTAGAAATAAAAAAGGGGCCTTAAAAAGGCCCCTTTTATTTGTTTTAAAGTGTGTTGGCGTAATAGAACAATGTTTGCAAATCACTCTTATCATCCAAATTAATCTTATTCTTCCTTACAAAAGATTTTATTTTGGGTCTATCTTCATCATCAAACATACCTAAAACATCCTTCTTGTTTCCATCAATTTCCACTACTACATCTGCATCTTCCTTGCCAAAATAATAATCAACTTGGGTAATGAATTTGGAGTTGGTTGGCAATGTCAGTGAAGTTGGCGCAATCTTTCCTTCCAAAAAGAGTTTTGATTTTCTAACGAACAACCAATATTTACCACTATTCACCAAATTAGTGACGTACCCTTGCTTAACCTCTCCATTTGCGTTCTTTAATCTATGGTAAAGAACCTTCTTACTATCTACAATACAAAAAAGTTTTTCACTCTTTAACAAAGCTCCATATTCTTCCTCATCCAGCAAGGTTTTTTTAATCTGTATTTCATCTGCAAATCCGTCGTATCTCAAAAAGGACGTCCCCATATAACCATTATCGTAGTATATATCCCCTTGCTTAAAGCTCTCATCAAAGTAGGCAGACCCTTCAATAGTTTTGTAAGAGTCATGGTTGGTATTTCTCTTGGTGTGGTCTTCCAACTTTCTATAAAACTCATCCAAGCCACGAATGCGACCCTGTTGACCACTTACCGCTTCGGAGCCCATTCCTGGCCTTTGCGCAAAAACAAAACTTGTAAACACAAAAGGGCAAATAAAAACCATTATTTTTACCATTTCTTTTTTTATCATGCTTCTATATTTTAACTGATTTAAGGTTAGTAATTTACTAATTTTAGCCCAATTGCAAAAAATCATTGGGTTTTAAGATTATTATTTTTTTTGACAAAACTGATACTATTTTGAACAAGCACAATTCTTCACATATATACGGAATACGAAGCATACTGGAAGCCATAACTGCAGAGCAGCCCATAAACAAGATATTTCTTCAAAAAGGACTTAAGGGAGAACTTTTCATGGAGCTGGAAAGCGCCATTCGAAAAAATGGTATCAGTGTATCTTACGTACCCATAGAAAAACTTAATCGCCTTACCCGAAATAATCACCAAGGCGCTGTGGCCCAGATTTCCCCGGTAAAATTCCATGTTTTTGAAACGTTGATAGAAAGTGTTCTGGCCAGCGAGAAAAACCCTCTTTTCTTGCTTCTGGACCAAGTATCGGATGTTCGAAACTTTGGTGCCATTATAAGAACAGCGGAGTGCTGTGGGGTACACGGTATCATTATCCCAAAAAATGGCGCGGCACCGGTAACGGATGACA
Source organism: Bacteroidia bacterium (assembly GCA_030429325.1). Taxonomy (GTDB): domain Bacteria; phylum Bacteroidota; class Bacteroidia; order Flavobacteriales; family Flavobacteriaceae; genus Flagellimonas. The sequence goes on along the minus strand of JAUICT010000187.1, from coordinate 428 downwards.
CTGTAAAAACATCAGCTGGGGCGGCTTTTACTGTGCCCATGGCTAAAGTAGATCATTTAAAAGATGCCTTGTTCTATTTACAATCTTCAGGTATTCAAGTAGTGGCAGCCACAGAAAAAGCCGAAGATGACATCTATGCCGTGGATTTTAACCAACCCTCTGCCGTTATCATGGGGTCCGAAGACAAGGGTATTTCTCCTTCCATACTCAACATGGTGGACTATAAAGCCAAGCTTCCCCTTATGGGCAACATTGGCTCTTTAAATGTCTCTGTGGCATGTGGCGTATTCCTTTACGAAGCAGTGAGGCAAAGAATAAACCAAACTTAAGCATCGCTGTCTTTTTTGTAGTGATATTTAATATTGATTTGCTCCTCTGATTCCGGTTCCATTTCAATAAAGTTCCCGTCCTCGTCAAAGTGTCTTAGG
>JAUICT010000186.1 GCA_030429325.1 Bacteroidia bacterium | reverse complement strand
TAAATAACTTGTTGTTTTTTTCATCTTACTTGTTTTAAAAGGTTTTCTACACCCCTACCTACGCAACTATTTCTGGAGCGGTTTGGTTTTAAGTGTTAAAAAAAACTTAATGGATTTTTAATGTCTTGAATGGGAATTAAATCTCATTAAGTCCTATAATTGTTTTACTTTGGTATGCAAATAATCATCCCAATGAACCCTTCTGCATCTGGATGGATCAAGAAGTTTGGTCACCTTGTCGCCAAAAAATCCACTTATTTTACCGATTATGACTCGCTTTACCGGGAGTTGAAAAAAAATGGATTTGTATATGGCGTACATTTGGACATCCCTTCCTTTATAAAAGCAGAACATGTGCTGAGTGAAGATGAGATTGCAAAAATAAATCTGCTTACCTCGCTTTATTTTACCCTGCAGTTTGAAAAAGGAAAGACTTCCTTTGAGAACTTCATCAATACCGTGTTCAAGTATTATCAGTCCTTGGAAGTGGGACGCATTTCATTTTTGAGTAAAATCCTGAGCGGAAAACAAACCCAGTCACAGCTGGAAAAATTGATTGATTCCAGGATTTATCTCGGAGGAAATACATTCAATAGGGCTCTTGGCAGTAGTCTTACCAATTCCTTGCTCTTTGTGGATGTATTGATTTTTAGAACCTATCTACAATCCAGTGATGATTTTAAGGAACATGCCCAATTACTGGAATATGTTACCATAAACATCGCCTACCACACCTTAAATTCGAAACAAGCTAAAAAAAAGGACGATAAACTTATTCAGCTTCTGGATGCTTCCCTTACTTATGTGGATTTGGACAAGGCAAGGTTTGATGGTTCTTATTTAAATCTTTTGGAGCAGAACTTCACGGTTTTTGAAAAGGATTATTTTTTGGATATGGCATGTCTGACCATTTGGGAAGATAAGTCGGTGGACTATACTGAATCTGAATATATTTTTGGCCTAGGAACGCATCTTGGAAAAACAAAAAAAGAGGTGGGGGAAGCTCTGGAATTTGTGAAAAATTTCTTTGAGAAAAACAAGGAGAAAATCACCTATTTAAATGACAAAAATTTAGCTGTTCAATTCTATGATGGCATGTCCAAAAATGTTAGCAAACTTATTTTAAGGAACAGCAAAAGGCTTAAAAAAGAACTGGAAGAAAGTAGGGAATTAATGACTCTTTTATCTAAGTCAACCGTGAAGGATTTAACGGAGGAGGAGAAGAAAAAAGTTCAAAATCAATTGGTCGATATTTTTAAAAGTATCCCTTCCTTAGCCATTTTTATGCTACCTGGTGGGGCGGTGCTTTTACCTATTTTTATCAAATTGATTCCTAAGTTACTCCCCTCCGCCTTTGACGATAACCGCATAGAGGAAAATTAAGCATTTTTATATGATAAAACCCACTATAAATAAAATTTATAGTGGTTTTATATTTTGTTTAAATCAAATTAAATCAGCATGTTAATAAGTATTATTCTAACCAAAGCTTAAAGTCTTTAACGCGCTCTCTACTTACAATGATTTCTTGCTCGTTAAAGCGGTTCATCTTGATTTGAAGCCTTGAATTTGTATACGAAATGATATCTTTTATATGATTTATGTTGACATAGAACTTACGACTTACCCTAAAAAAAATCTTCGGGGACAACTCCTCTTCCAACTGTTCCAAGGTGGTATCCAACAAATAATTTCTACCATCTGAAGTTGCTGCATACGTTCCCTTGTTCTCACTGTAAAAACATTCCACTTCATCTGCATTTACAATCTTGAGATGTTGTCCCACTTTAACCGTAAATCGTTTTTTGTATTCCCTTTCCAATGGGTCTACCAACAACTTTTTTATATCGTTGAAATCCACCGAAATTTTTTGCCCGGCAGGCTTAAAATTCCTGTACTTTTTTACCGCCTGTTCGAGCTCCTCATCGTCAATCGGTTTTAGAAGGTAATCAATGCTGTTCAGCTTAAATGCCTGGAGTGCATATTCATCAAAAGCAGTGGTGAAAATAATGGCACTATTCACCTCGACCACATCAAAAATTTCAAAAGACAGTCCATCCGATAATTGAATATCCAAAAAAATAAGATCGGGGTGCGAATGGTTTTGGAACCAAGCTATGGATTCATCCACGGAGTGCAACATGGTGGATACTTCCACTCCCAACTCGGCCAACAATCTACCCAACCGCCTTGCAGCTGGTTTTTCATCCTCAATGATAATTACATTCATTTCTTAACTAATTTTATTCAAGGATCAAAGTGCTTTTTATAGGTATCTGTCTATTTCGCCTGCTTCCCGCTCCATGATTTTTTTAATCTGCCGTTCTTCCCAAGTTCTTAGAAATTCTATCCGATATCTAAACAAATACACAACATGCACCAGCAATATTAAAGCCCATATTATAAAATTAACATGGACCCAATCAAAATACTGTAATTCTACCCGAACCCCATCAGGCAGTAAGGGAAGCAATATGCCCGTCTTAATCAAATAAAGGGTCCCGTTCACCACAATAAAAATCATCACATGCCTGTAAAAATCCTTAATCTCCTTAACTCTCTTGTAGGCCCTATCGTATTTGCTCTCCAAATTTTCCATTGGTCTATTGGTATTTACTGGCATCGTTCTTATCTTTTTCTATATACTTTTGAATCTGCCGCTCTTCCCAATTCTTTCCAAACAATATATTAAAACCAAAAACCTTGGCGGCATGGAAAAACAGTCCTATTCCCCATCCAAAAAGGGTGACAAAGTGAGGCCACTTCCAAAAAGAGTCGGAATTAATGTAGATACTCACCAAAATAAACCCATTTACAACCAGATAGACCGCAAGGTGTATATAGAAGGATTTTATTTCCTCGACCCGCTTTTTGGCCCTAGCAAACTTTTCTTTATCAAAATTTTCCATGATTATTTCCATTTAGTGGTTTCCTCCTCTTCTTTCATAAACTGTTTTATCTTTTTTTCTTCCCAACCTTTTCCGAAAAAGGGGTTTAGATTGAACGTGTCCACGGCATGGAACATAATTCCCAGGCCCCACCCAAAAGCGGCCCATAAAAACCACATATACCTAAAACCATTGGTAAAGTAGTTGATCAACGCCAATATTGACATGACCATGATGTAAGACCAAAGATGGGCGTAAAACTTTTTAAGCTCTTCCACACGTTCTTTGGCTCTTATGTATCTACTTTCTTTGTCCAAATTTTCCATTTCCTAACTTTTAGTTTCAGTTGATTTAATTGTGCACCTTATTAAAATTCTCTATTGTCCATAAACTCCTGGATTTTTCGCTCTTCCCAATCCTTTCCCAAAATTGGATTATACCCTTGGGCGCAAAACCAAAGACCAACAAGACCAATTCCCCAACCAACCGCTGGAAAAATTATCCAAGGGTAACTGGTGGTCCTAAAATTCAAGTAGACCAAAAGTGGGATTACAACACAGTAGGCCAACAAACTGTAGTAAAAAGACTTTAGCTTATCTACCTTCTTCTTTGCTTTAAGATACTTATTCTCGTTAAAGTTGTCCATATTTTTTCTTGTTTTTGGATTGATTGTCCTTATCCACACTTCAAAATTCAGCATATATGGGAAGAGAAAGAAAAATTGGTTCGCGAACTGTCATTTGAACAGGATGAATTGTGAGGGTTTGGAGATTGTAAAGCTTCGCTACTATTTGAAAGTCGAAAAATCCGAAATCCAATATCTGAAATCTGAAGCCCGAGGTCTGAAGTCTGAAATCTGAAAGAACTTAAAAATTATCCTCATCCATAAACTCTTGGATTTTTCGCTCCTCCCAACGCTTGCCCCACAACGGGTTATACCCAAATGCCTCCATGCCATGCATTAAAACCCCAAAGCCCCAACCCAATGTCGGGAAGAACGCCCAAAGGAAATCCGTGGTCCTGAAATTGATCCACCACAAGAATGGAATCACAATACAATAGGTGATCAAGTTGCTATAAAAGTCTTTTATGGCCTTCACCTGCTCCTTGGCTTTGGCATATCTCTTTTGGGCAATGTAATCCTTTTGTGTTTCCATAACAGTAAGTTTTTGGGTAAGCATGGGCAGGGAGACACTAAACTCCGAAGCTGATTTTTGAATGCTTACTTCACGATCTGTTAAAATGTTATATCGCTGTTTTATGTTTTGAAGACCAACCCCACTGCTCTTTTTCACCACCTGTTTTTCTTGAAGATTGTTGCTTACCACCAGCATTCCACCAACCTCATGAACTTTAATATGCAAAGGCCTGGAGGCGGTTACCACATTATGCTTGACCGCATTCTCCAAAAGTAATTGCAGTGACAGGGGGACTATTTTAGCTTCGGGTATGGAGCAGTTTTCAGGAATTTCAAAAACGATACTGTCCTCAAACCTCATTTTGAGAAGGCGAACATAGGTCCGCGCAAAGTTGAGTTCCTCATCCACAGTGACCAAATCCTTGTTTTTTTGCTCCAAAACGTAGCGATACACTTTAGAAAGCGATGTGGTGAACTTCTGTGCCTGGTTAGGGTCTTCTTCAATAAGGCTTGTAAGCACATTAAGGCTATTGAACAAAAAATGGGGGTCTAATTGGTTTTTAAGAGCATCAAACCTAGCTGATGCCGTACCCGCAATAATCTTCTGTTCCTTGACTTTTTTCTCTTGCCAATTCTTATAAAAATATGCGGCGTGAAAAAACACGGAGACCACAACCGTAATTAAAAGTGCAACAATGTAGAATATAGGTTCTTCTCCATTTACAAAAGCCTCCCAATCCTTTCCTTCAAACCCGACCCCGATTACAATACGTATCCAAAAAATGCCAAGAAGCGTAAGTACAATTCCACCTATACCACTAATGAGTATGCGGTATTTTCCATATTTTTTCCATACAACCTTATGGTTGATGTAATCATAATAGATGCTATTTATCAAGGTTAGCACAATGGAATACAACACATAATATCCCACTTCCCGAAACAACGTTGGTCCAAACACGATTCTTCTTCCCAATAGGGCCTCTACGCTAATAAAAATAACCGCTATCAATATGCCCAACCCCAAAGCGGTGAGCAGCAATTTCCCTATATATCGAACTGTTTTTTCCATTTACAATAGACCCCTATGCACTTTAATATTGGTTAACCAATAGCTAAAAGTAACAAAAAGGCGTACGTTTTTCTTTATGATTATTTTGAACCGTTCCATTCTTCCCCATTGAACACTTTTGTCTTGAAGAAAATGAGACTGTTCGTTTTTTGATTGATACTGCAAAGCTGTCCATTTGGCC
>JAUICT010000185.1 GCA_030429325.1 Bacteroidia bacterium | reverse complement strand
TTGCCATCACCATTAATATCCGCCACGGCCAATGAAGGGCCTTCTTGGGACAGTTTTTGATAGATAAGCCCCTCATAGTCAAAATCGTTATAGCTATCTTCCATGTGCGATTCCATGGTTGCTGCATCCAACTCTTTAAGGAAGGAATTTTGGATATTTTCTTTTGGGATTGTATAGGTTTGGGTGGCGTCTTCATAATGTAACACCAATACTTGGTTGGCTTTTACATTTTCCAGTTTTTGGGTTTTCTCATCGGGCCAAACAATGCGGATGGAATCCAATGCTTCGGTTTTACCCAGACCAATTGTCATTTCGTACCCCATGGAAGATTGAAATCCCCGGGATGGAATCAGTTCTTGGTTGATGATGTTTCCATCAAAATAGAATTTGGCCAAAGTTCCTATCGCAAAGGGGTTGTTTTTGGGTCCTTTGAATTTTAACTGGACAAAGTTGTTATCCAATTGGGTTTCTGAATTGTTACGATAGACAAACGTTTCGGTGTTGACATTGTTGATGACCAAATCCAAATCGCCATCATTGTCCAAATCCCCATATGCAGCACCGTTGGATCGGGACGGTAGTTCAAACCCCCATTCCTTGTTGGCATTTTTAAAAGTAATATCCCCATTGTTTTTATAGGCATAATTGGGTTGGGGCTTAATGGGCATTTTACTGATGATGGAATCTATGGATTCCTTTTTTCCGGTGAGGGCCATTTTTTGCACGATTTCGTTGGCAAAAAAGTCCACAAAATCCAAATCGGTAAGATCATGATTGATACCGTTGGTCACGAAAATGTCCTTTAGGCCGTCATTGTCCATATCGAACATAAGGCCGGCCCAGCTCCAATCCGTGGCATCGATACCACTGTAATAGGCCACTTCGGAAAAAGTACCGTTGCCATTATTGAGCTGAAGGGTATTCTGAATGTACTGTTGGTAGAAATCCTTGCTCTGTTTTAGGTCGAAGACATTGTAGCCATCGAATTCCATTACGGATTTGACCCTATGCTCTTCTTCGGGCAGCATGTCTGTAATGAAGATGTCGTTATGGCCATCATTGTTGATGTCCGCAATGTCTATACCCATGGCCGACAAACTCAGATGGGATGTCCACTCCTTGATTTCTTCCTTAAAGGTGCCGTCTTTTTGGTTGATGTAGAGGTAATCCCTTTCATAAAAATCGTTGGAAACATAAATGTCTGGGTAGAGATCTCCGTTAAAATCGGTGACCAATACCCCCAATCCGAAACCGATAAGACTTCCATAGATTCCTGCTTCTTCGCTGACATCAACAAATTTACCATCATCATTGCGGAGTAGCATATCCCCAACACCTTTGAAAATATCGGGAACACCTTCCCAATCTTGGGCCCGTACTTCTCTTTGTTCTGCATATCCTAAGCTACTCACGGGAATGTTGCTGTTGTTCAGGATATAGACATCCAAATCCCCATCCTTGTCATAATCAAAAAAGGAAGCGTGGGTGGTAAACCCGGTTTTTGCCAAATTGTACTCGTTGGCCTTTTCCGTGAAAGTAAGATCACCATTGTTAATGTACAGGTCGTTATCATGGTTATTGCCTTCCATGTTCCCGGCATTACAGACGTAGATGTCCAGAAGACCATCTTGGTTCACATCTACCATGACCACACCTGTGGACCACGGTTTGTTTCCCATAATGCCTGCGCTTTCGGAAATGTCCTCGAATTGAAGATTGCCTTTGTTCAGGTAAAGGCGGTTGGGCACCATGTTTCCGGTTAGGTAAATATCGGAAAGCCCATCGTTGTTAATGTCGCCTATGGCAACGCCTCCCCCATTGTAAAAATTACGATACTTGAAGATGTTGAAGTTTTTTTGGTTTTCAACGGCATTTACGAACGTTACTCCAGATTCTTCAGGTGATAGCAGGGTGAATAGTGTTTCTTGTTGCTCTTCCCCACCATTATTTGATTCTTTTTTTCCGCAAGACGCAGCAAAAATCAGTGTGGCGCATAGGATTGTATATCTGAGTTTCATTCCGAGTTCTGTTTTTTGTTTAAAAAGAAAGGAGAATCGTTGTTGAGTGTAATAATGAATCCCGCATTCCCATTTCTTGATACCTTCTCAATTTTACGGGCAGCTCCAGAAATGCTCAAGCTTTGTTTCCAGATTAAATTGCCCTGCCCATCGTTTTGTAACAAAAGCCCATGTGAAGCATCTAATCTACCAAGTTGGGTACTTATCTCAAAATTATTGCCCACCATTAATATTTCATTAATCGTTTCTTTATCATTTTTTTCAATAAAGATGTCATTAACGGTAGAGGCTTGTACCATGAAGGGCAATTCCTTTGGGGCAAAGACACCGTTTCCATTGTTTTGGAAATAGGTTGTCTCTAGCATGTACACCTTCTTTTTGAGAGCCTTGTCCAATTTATCCTTTTCAAAAAGATCTTCTAAGGATGCCTTGGCAAAATCTTTATAGAAGAGGAATTTTTTGTTCAGGAAGGGCATTTGTTTGGCAAGTTCGTCTTTGGATGAAAAAACGGTTTCCCGCTCTCCGTGAAAATAGGTGACCACTGTTTCAATGGAACCATTGTTATCAAAATCATTGATGTAAAGCGTTACAGGACGTTCGTGTGAGGCTCTGAACTTGGTGTTAAGGCCCCAGTTTCCGGCCAAAATATCCATGTCGCCATCGTTGTCCAAATCGGCCACTTGTATGCAGTTCCACCATCCGTTGGTGTTTTCAAGACCGTTGTTGGCCTGTTTGATGAGCTGCTTGCCGTCATTAAGGAAAATAGTGATGGGAGTCCAATGCCCAGCTATGACCAAATCTGGGAATCCGTTTCCATCCAAATCCGTCCAGACGAAATCTTTGACATTGATATTATTTTCAAGATCTGGAGCAAAGGTTGGAGTGATTTCCGTAAACATTCCGCTACCATCATTTAGAAAAATATATTGCTTGGAAGACTCACCAAATTTAGTGGGCAACCCATTGGAGGCAATGCATATATCTAGATCTCCATCATTGTCAAAATCCACGGCGGCTACCTTGGAGGCATTCACTTCCACTTGAGGAAATTTTGTGCGATTTTTAACGAACTTCCCATTCTCATTAAGATATAATCTGGGCTGTAAAGGTTCCCCTTGGGTAAATTCATTGCCACCACTTACCACAAGAAGGTCTAAATCCCCATCATTATCTGCATCAAAAAGCGTGTGATCAATATCTTCACTTATGGTATCTTCTTTAAATACATCTTCTTGATGGTTGGTGAAGTTCCCATTTTCATCTTGTATGAAAAGAACAGAAGCCTGTTTTTTGGCACCACTGATAAAAATATCATCAAAACCATCCTTGTTTATGTCTCCTACGGATACGGATGGACCTTCATTTGAATAAGAAAAAGGAATCAACGGGTTTCTATCAAAATCCAAGGAGGGTTGTTCTTTGTGAACAAAATCGAATGGTTGAGTAGGCTTTGAAAAGATTGAATCACTCTTGTGGGGTCTTGAGGTATAATAATCGCCCTTGGCATCTACATGGGATACCGTCAAAGTTTTGTTGGTTTCCAAATGACGGAGCGTTTGGTACGCTCCCCCGGGCCAAATAATTTGTATGGAGTCTATGATGCTATCCTTTCCAAGACCAAAGTTTAAGGTGTTGTCTTTTGCCGAAAGAAATCCACGGGTTGGGATGCTTTCCTGGACTGCTTTTTGGGAGTTTTGGAATATAATGACCTTTGCCCCAATGCCAAATGGGTTTTTGGTTGGGCCTTTGAATTGGATCTTAATATAGTTTGATTTTTTTAAGGTATTTTCAAGGACAAAAGCTTCTTGATTGACATTGTTCACCACAAGATCTAAATCGCCATCATTATCAAGATCGGCATAGGTACAACCGTTACTGTAGGAAGCTTTTTTCTGGCTCCATACATCCGTGACATTGGTAAAAGTGACACCATCCGTATTTTTATAGAAATAGTTGGGGACTTTTTTTTGGGGAAGCTTTTCAATAAGGGACATGTCCTTATCCGAGAGCCCGGATGCTATATTTTTTTGAATTTGTTCATTGGAAATATAGTTGATGTAATCCATGTCGTTGGTTACACCTTGAATGCCATTGGAGATAAATAGATCCTTGAAGCCATCATTGTCAAAGTCTGCAAATAGGGCTCCCCAGGACCATTCGGTGGCCTCAATGCCACTTAAATTCGCAATTTCCCCAAAGCGTTCCCCGTCCAGATTAAGGTGGAGCGCATTTTGCATGTATTGGGGGGCAAATCCATTTTTCAAGTATTGCTGATACACAGAATACGGGTGCTCTGTTCCAGATGTTTTGTAGGTCTCCAAATCTTCTGGGAGCATATCTAGGGATAAAATGTCTGGCAGGCCATCATTGTTCACATCGGCCACGTCATTGCCCATGGAAAAATGAGTGGTATGCCCAATTTTGGTATTATCCTCTGATATAACCTCTTTAAATGTGCCGTCTTTTTGGTTGATGTAGAGATAATCGTTCTCAAAAAAATCATTCCCCACATAGATGTCTGGATACCCATCATTATTGATATCACTGATAGCCAGCCCAAGGCCATACCCAATACTTCCTTGAAACACTCCAGCCTCCTTGGAAACATTGACAAAATTACCATGGTCATTTCTGAAGAGAACATCACCGGACATGGAGTCTGGGATTGTTCGTTTAGCGCCTTTTCCGTAGGACCGATTGGGGTTTACCGAATGATTGAGTAGGTACATGTCCAAATCTCCATCAAGATCGTAGTCAAAAAACGCAGCTTGGGTGGAATAGCCAATAAAATCCAGTCCATACTTTGAAGCTTCTTCCTTAAAAATAGGGGTTCCATTTTCGCCGGCTCCTTGATTGATGTAGAGAAGATTTTTCCCATTTATGGGGCCGTGGTCCCCAACTTTGCAGATGTATATGTCGATGAGTCCATCGTTGTTAACATCGGCATGCGTTACCCCTGTGGTCCAACCGGTATCGTTTTTAATTTGAGCTGTTTCCGTAATGTCCTCGAACTTAAAATCGCCATGATTCAGGTATAGCTTATCCTCACCTTGATTGGATGTGAAATAAAGATCAACTAGGTTGTCCCCATTAAAATCTGCCGCCGCAACTCCCGCTCCATTATAAAAATAGAGGTAGTTTAGAATGTTCAATTCTGGTGTTTGATGGAGTTTATTAATAAAAGTTATACCTGTTTGGGACGGTTTTTTATCCACAAAAAGGGAGTTCGGATTTTTAGTAGTGCAACCTGTGGTCACTAAAAAAAT
>JAUICT010000184.1 GCA_030429325.1 Bacteroidia bacterium | reverse complement strand
AGTAAACAGTCCTTTTAATTATGATTCATGGGTGTTTGAAAAGATTGAGCCAACAGGGAATAATATAGTTGGTAAAATTATTTTCACAATTACTAATGACGACATTGGGAATTAATCCGTAATAATATATTAAAAGTCAGCCCCTTTTAGGGGCTTTGAGTTTTATGGCAAGAGCACTTAAAATGGCTTATAGCCAAACTTCTGTCCCCCTACCGAGGCATCGGCCATAAGGCCGGCCTTGGGGAGGGCAAAAACGGCCACACCATCTTTGTATTTGGCGTTAAAGGCAATTCCCGATTTTAGGGCCACCGCTGAGGTTTCTGCCGCAAATTGAAATTTCCCCTCCTTAAAGCGGTCCAAATCTGTGTCTGTCTCAAAAAAGATAACCTCGATTATGGCCTGTCCACCTGCTTGTAGACCTATGTTTAACTTTTTAAGGTCAGCCATTCCAATAGGGTTGCCATTTTCATAGACCACTCCATTACCGGAAGCCCCACCAATGATGAAGCCCCCTTTTCCCACATTGGGAAAGATCACATAACCTGCTGAATTGTCAAAAAAACTGTCAAGGTTGGGGGCAGCCTCCAAAAGGGCGGTTTTTGCCTTCTTGGCATCGGCCATGATTTTCTGGTCCTTTTTATTCTGTGCAAGCAAACTGGTGCCAATCATAAAAAAAGCAACCAGTACAATTGATTTTAGAGTTTTCATAGTGTTCATTTTGTAGTGTTTCCTCAAAGTTAAAAAACAAACCCTCTCCATTTTGGAAAGGGTTTGCCAAATAGTGTTAAGGAAAACCTATTGTTTTCCCTTATTTTGGAAACTTGGTGTGTGCCATAACTTCCTTCATTTGCAGTACGTGGCGTTCGGTGTGGCCAGCGGCAAAGATGATCAATTGTACCCCATCCACAGGGCCAAACGGAAGATCCTTGCTATACCGGTTTCTAAGATCGTCCTCGGTGGTTTTTACATATTCGATATGATTATTTCTTTTGTCAATAAAGGCTTGCAACGTCTTTTCAAATGATTCAAACTGTCCGCTGGGCTCAAAGGCTTCCGATGTTTTTACCTTATTGCTCCGATTGCTGATATTGGCCATTATCTCTTCATCCTTAAATACCAAGGAATCTTTAAGGGCAGGATTTGGGCCAGCTCCAACCGTTTTCTGAATCAATCTACCAAAGCCATTTTCAGTAACGGCCAAGTGTTCTACACATTCGGCAATGGACCAGGAGTTTTCATCAGGTTTAAAATTTAGTTGGGTGTTGGTTAGTCCGTCCAAAACCTGGGTCATATGGTCCCGGGTCTCGATCAGGTGCTTGAGCATAAACTCACGATCTTGCTCATTGAGTTTTGAGGTATCCGCACTGAAACTGAAAAGTATCAATGTGGCAAAAGGTAAAATCAACTTTTTCATTTTTGACAGGGTTTATATGATTATTGATATGATGTTTCCATGACCAAGGCGATAGTTTCAAAAAGGATATTATCCCAATTGAAGCTAAGCTATGATAAAGATAGTGGTAAATACAGCCCAAACAGGGGGAATATATGCCAAATTGCGGTGCTGTTTGTGCAAATGGGAGTTTTAGGGGAATACTTTTCGAAATAGATAAATTTTATGTTTTAATAGTATTTTAATATCAATTATCTATATCGATGGAGGTCATTTTCGTAAATTTATTAAGGATAAAAAATAACTTAAACAACATACTATCATGAGTAAAGAAATGGCAAACGGGGCAGATGCAAGTCAATGCCCTTTTTTGAGTGAAGTTGCCGGTGGAGGCACACAAAATGAAGATTGGTGGCCCAATCGACTTAAGTTGGAACTGTTGAACCAGCATTCGGAAAAATCAAATCCGCTTGGAGAAGGGTTTAACTATGCCGAAGAATTCAAAAAACTGGATTATTCAGCACTGAAGAAGGATCTTCTGGATGTTATGACCGATTCACAGGATTGGTGGCCTGCCGATTTTGGCAGTTATGCAGGATTGTTTATCCGTATGGCTTGGCACAGTGCAGGAACCTATCGTGTTCAAGATGGCCGTGGGGGCGGTGGACGTGGTCAACAACGTTTTGCGCCACTAAATTCTTGGCCAGACAACGTAAGTTTGGATAAGGCCCGTCGCTTGTTATGGCCCATCAAACAAAAGTATGGACAGAAAATATCTTGGGCAGACCTTATGATTTTGGCCGGAAACGTAGCTTTGGAATCAACGGGCTTCCGCACCTTTGGTTTTGCTGGGGGTCGTGAAGATGTTTGGGAACCCGACCAAGATGTATATTGGGGTAACGAAACCGAATGGTTGGCTACGAGTGATACACCCAATAGCCGCTACTCGCACAATAAAGAAGAACGTGATCTTGAGAATCCGTTGGCAGCTGTACAAATGGGATTGATTTACGTAAACCCAGAAGGACCTGATGGTAATCCAGACCCCGTGGCCGCTGCACATGATATTCGAGAAACCTTTGGACGGATGGCCATGGACGATGAAGAAACCGTGGCACTTATTGCTGGAGGCCACACTATTGGCAAAACACACGGTAATGGCGATGGCGCAAAAGTTGAAATGGATGCAAATCCAGAAGCAGCAGATTTGGCAACGCAAGGCTTTGGCTGGGAGAATAAAAATGGTTCAGGAAAAGGTCCCGATGCCTTTACTTCTGGATTGGAAGTAATTTGGACATCAACACCGGTACAATGGAGCAATGACTTCTTTAAGTTCTTGTTTGAATATGAATGGGAATTGACCAAATCTCCTGCAGGAGCGCACCAATGGGTAGCTTCAAATGCAGAAGCTATCATCCCAGACCCTTTTGGCGGGCCTAACAGAAAGCCAACGATGCTGACAACCGATCTATCCTTGCGTTTTGATCCCGCTTACGAAAAAATATCCCGTAAATTCTACAACGACCCACAGGCCTTTGCCGAGGCGTATGCCCGAGCATGGTTCAAATTGACACACCGTGATATGGGGCCTGTTTCCAGATATCTAGGCCCAGAAGTGCCGAAAGAAGAGCTGATCTGGCAAGATCCCATCCCAGCAGTGGATTATATCTTGGTAGATGCTTCTGACATAAAAGCTTTGAAAGCTAAAGTATTGGATTCCGGGGTTTCCGTTTCTGATTTGGTGTATACCGCTTGGTCATCTGCAGCTACTTTCCGTGGTGGGGATAAGCGTGGTGGCGCCAACGGTGCCCGCATTAACTTAGAACCCATGAAAAGTTGGGAAGTAAACAAAGGCACTGATAAAACCATAAAAGTACTGGAAGGCATCAAAGATGATTTCAACAGTAATACTGGTGGTGGGAAGAAAATCTCCTTGGCCGATATGATTGTATTGGCAGGTAGTGCCGCCGTTGAAAAAGCAGCTAGTGATGCAGGTGTACCTACGGAAGTACCATTTACACCGGGACGTAATGACGCGACCCAAGAGCAAACCGAGGTTGATTCTGTTGACTATTTGAACACGCCTTATGATGGATTCAGAAACTATGTGGTAAAAGGAGTAAAAGTTCCTGCAGAGCATTTGTTGGTGGATAAAGCACAATTATTAACGCTTACTACCCCTGAAATGACTGTTCTTGTGGGTGGTTTACGTGTGCTTGGTGCCAACTTTGACGGTTCAAGACACGGAGTGTTCACAGACAATATCGGAGTGTTGAGCAACGATTTCTTTGTAAACTTGCTCGATATGTCAACCGAATGGAAGGCAGCCAATGAAGAGAAATCACTATATGAAGGTCTTGACCGAAAGACCGGCGATTTTAAATGGAGCGGCACCCGCGTAGACTTGGTGTTTGGCTCCAATTCCATCTTGCGAGCCTTGGCTGAAGTCTATGCTTCTGAAGATGGGAAAGTCAAATTTGTAAAAGATTTTGTGGCGGCATGGACCAAAGTGATGAATTTAGATCGCTTTGACCTGGCCTAACAAAGATTGGAAAGAAAAAGAAGATTAATTGTCAAAGCTGCCATGACCTATCACGGTTGTGGCAGTTTTTTTATAAATTTCATTCACGTATGGATCAAGTGGAATCTTTTTTTAACCACATTAGAAGTGGAAATACCGAAGCGATTGCACAGCTTCTCGCTTCCAGCCCCAAATTATTGGAAATAAAAGACCAAAGAGGCTCTACCCCATTATTGCTCGCCACCTATTATGGTCATGGGGATTTGGCAAAGTTTTTATTGGAAAAAGGCGCTCAGGTGGATGCCAAGGACGGTTCGGGCAATACAGCCTTGATGGGAGTATGTTTCAAAGGATATGTGGATATTGCCAAGCAATTGATCAATGCTGGGGCCAATGTCAATCAAAAAAATGCCATGGGCGCCACTTGTCTCATTTATGCCGTTACCTTTAACAGGCCGGAAATAGCAGAGCTACTTGTGGAGCACGGCGCTGATATTACTGTGAAAGATGCCAGGGGAAATACGGCCTTGGATCATGCCAAAGAACAAGGGATTCAATCTTTGGTTGAGCTATTTCAAAAACAAAGGGATTAAAATGAATACCAAAGAGCAGCTCAATCTGGTTAAGCGGATAAAGGCAATTTCAGAAACGGGATTGGTGTATGCCCAAGATCCCTATGACCAAGAGCGGTATGAAGAATTAAAGGCCATAAGCCTACAATTGATGGGTCAGTTGGGCAATGTGCCCATGAAAGCCTTGGAGGATTTTTTTATGCCCCAAGAAGATTACCCGACCCCCAAAGTGGATGTACGTGCTTTTGTATTGAACGAAAAGGATGAAATCTTGATGGCGCGAGAAAGTATTGATGGGAAATGGACCATTCCGGGAGGTTGGGCAGATATTGGCAGTACACCCTCGGAAACGGCGGTAAGGGAAGTAAAAGAGGAAACCGGAATTGAGGTTGAGGCAATAAGACTACTGGCCGTTTATGACAAGCGGGAACACCCACACCCGCCGGCTCCCCTTTATGTGTACAAACTGATTTTTCTCTGCCAAATGACAGGAGGAGAACTTCAAGCGGGGTTCGACATGCTGGACGCTGGCTTTTTTCCTTTGGATAATCTTCCAGGACTTTCAGAAGAACGGATTTTGGAAGAGCAGATACACGCATTGTTTAAAAATGCAAAGTCCACGGAAACCAAAGTGTATTTTGACTAAAAACAGACCTAATGCCACAACATCTTAACATTGCGTTGATCCAATCCCATTTGCATTGGGAGGCACCACAAGAGAACCGAACTATGTTCGAGGAGAAAATAGATTCCATTTCCAACGAGGTGGATGTCATTGTGCTACCTGAAATGTTTACTTC
>JAUICT010000183.1 GCA_030429325.1 Bacteroidia bacterium | reverse complement strand
TCCTCAAAAAACCAAGTGGTGTGGCCCAAGTGCCATTTGGGCGGGCTCACATCTACAATGGGCTGTACCACATAGTCCTCTATCTCCAGCGGTTGACAAATGGATTCGGTGTGTTGCCGGGTTTCCAGAAAGAAATCCAACAAGGCATCGGTAAGGATCATAATGGGTGTGTTTGCTTAAAGATAGCCAATTATGGGCTTTTGGTCGAAAGTAGGGCGGAAAGCTTACCCTTTAAAACAGAAAAGCTCCTTAAGATCAATATCAAGGGCATGGGCAATGGTGTACAGCGTGTAAGTATTGGCGGAAACTTTATGGTTTTCGATGAGTTCTATGTGTTGCTTGTCCCTTCCGCACAATCTGCCTAACTCAGCTTGCGAAATGTTCTTTTGCTTTCTGAGTTGTTTGATTCGATTCCCAATTTTTATGGATAATTCTTGCTTTGTCAACATCAAATATGAACTAACAAAACAAATTTGGATAGATTAAAAGGAAAGAGGGTCATAATAAATTATGACTTTTTGAATTTAATAAGTATATTGAAGTCATATTTTGTTATGACGATGAAAAAACCAAAGAAAAATAGGCAAGAAAAAAAGTTGTTTGAAATAATTAAAGACGGCTACGGTACCCCGGACCAATTGGCCGACATCTTGGACCTTGGGGTGGTCATGTTGTTCTACTTGGAAGAGGATACCTTTTCCCGAAGGGAAGTCCAAAGCGTAGTGGAGGCGTTAAAGGGTATTGGGGGTTGGTTAAGGGAGTGAGGGTTTTGATGATAAGCCAGTAGTACCTGTAAAATGTTAATTTATAATTTTAGAAAACTCGGTTTCTTTTCCATCCCTTCTTACAAAAACAAGGTTTGTTGGGTTTAGGATTTTAATTTGTGAAGTGCCGATTCTATTTCCATTGCTCCAATCAATTTCAAACCCAGATTCAGATTTAAATATTTCCAAGGTTTGATCAATTTCTTCAGACTTGGTCACCTCACCTTTATGGTTAAGCGTGTATTTCCAAAACCTTCCATTGCCATTGTTGAACTCAAACCGTATCTGTTCTTTTGGGTTGGAATCCTTCATTTGCCAATATCCATTTAAATGGTCTCCAACTTCACTGGTCGTTTTACAGCATTCCAATTCTTGGCCCAGTAACGTAATAGGGAAGAAAATCAACAGTACAATCAGATTTTTTCTCATGGTATCACTTTAACTTATAGCAAACAAGGTCTTGTTTAGTTGTAAAATACAGCTTTTTTCGCGAATAGTATCGGGAGCTGGTTAAGGGAGAGAGGGTTTATGTTATGGTTGGGTGTACTGGATTGCAGCCGTTGTAGTAATCAGAAATCATTTGCCAAATTCCGATATGAGCTTAGTTTCTGTCTTGTAAATACTGAAAAATGCCCATAAAAGAGTACTTACAACCACTGATCCAATGCTCCACCCCATATGTTCCGTATCAATAAAAAAACCGAAAAGGGAGGTCAAAAAAGGAATTGTGGAATATTTGATCATATTCTTTGCGCCCAGTTTCTGTGCAAAATCCCACTGCTTTTGATTTTTCATAGAGCGTTTGGTCCGATACCCATACCACCAATTGATGCGTTTGGGTGGATTGTTTTTAAAGATTAGCCCGCCAATTAAGGCTATGGCGCCGGTCAACAAACATGGAAGTAGTATGATGCCATTAAAGGTCATGTGTTGCATTTATAGTCGTAAAATACATCTTTTCCTTGAGCGGGGAGAACACTATTCCTTGTTGTCCGCCAAAGGCGAGATCATAATATGGGCCCTATGGGTTCCCGGATTCATGATCCAAGGGTGGTTGGCCCCCACAGGCTTTTCGGGTAGCCCGGTAGATTCGGCCGTGGCAAAGGGCAAATAGACCACATAGCGGTATTTGGCACCTTCCACTTGGTAGGTTTCGGGGTCGTAGCGGTCATTGGGACCAAAATAGATGTGCAACGTGGCGCCCGGTATACCCATGTCCAATTGTCCTGATTTGGCCTCGGCTTCCCGAATATCGAAAATTTCGGGACCGGTCTTTCCCTCTGCCCTGAGTTCACGACCTCGTGCCATAAATGGTTCCAGACTTTTGTGGTAGCAGGCGGCATTGAATCCGGACTTTTTGGGGTCGTCCGCCAGGACGATGAATTCGTTGTCCCCTTCCTTGAGGGTCACCAGTTCACCTGCATCGTTGTACCCGATGACCTTGCATCCGGCACGACTTGCTTCTGGGGCGGCCATCAACGAGGTGGCGATCAAAGCCTCTTCGGTATCAATGGCAACGAAGTGGGTGGCGGTACTGTCCGTTACTGTTTCTTTTGCGGAGCTCTCCTCTGCGGTGTCCTTCGTCTTGTTCGAGGTGTTGCAGGACATCAAGGCTCCTGTCAGGGCCAATACGGTGATAATATGTTTCATTTTCTAGGATTTTAGTGGTTGCTGCTCGATAGGTTTAAGATACCACAAAATTTGCAGATTATTTGGAGTAGTCAATCCCTAGGTCGTTGGTACGGACCTCCTTCAGCTTATCCTTTAGTTTTTGCTGAAAATCGGCCACCACATCGGCATAGTCGGAATTATAGGCGAGGTTGGTGTATTGTTTTGGGTCGTTTTCCATATCAAAGAGTTCCATGCCCGATGCCGCATCTTCATCGTATTGGATGTAAGCCCATTTATCGGTCCGTAGCAAAAAGGTTTTCCCGCCTTGGGATACGCTAAAGGCCATGTCCCTGACTTTTTCATTGGGGTCATCCAATAATTTTACCAGATTTTTTCCCTGTAGATGTTCGGAATAATCCACTCCGGCCAATGAGGCAATGGTGGGGTATAGGTCAATGAGTTCAACAAACGAATGGCACACCGCGGGTTTTTTGCCCGGGACTTTTATGATCAAGGGCACCCTGGCCGATTCTTCGTGAAGGCTCACTTTCATCCAAAAATCGTGTTCCCCCAGGTGAAATCCATGGTCTGAAGCGAATATGACGATGGTATTGTCCTCCAGCCCTTCGTCTTCCAAGGTCTTCAACACTTTGCCTACCTGCTCATCCATAAAGGAAACGGAAGCATAATAGGCGGCAACGGCCTTTTGTTGTTGCTCAAGGCTCATTTGTCCATTAGCACTGGTTACATAATTGATGCCCCTTTTTGGGATATCGTCCCAGTCATTTTCTACTTTTTTGGGTAGAACAATATCGGCATAAGGGTACGGGTCAAAGTGGGATTTTGGCGCCACAAAGGGAACATGGGGCCGTACCATACCCACGGCCAAGAAGAATTTCTCATTCTTGTGTTTTCGAATGAGCTCACTGGCTTTTTGGGCCGTTTTTCCATCGGCATGGACCAAGTCGTCCCCATCGGCCTTGACAATGGTCATGACATTGCCGCCTTTTCGTTCTATGGTCCCATCTGGGTTGCCCTGCACGAGTTCGGCCTCTCCCTTGGTTTGCCATTCCGGGGCCTGACTGTTGTATTTTTCATTCCACGAAGCGGGGTCGTCCTTGCCATCGCTGCCCTTTTCAATATCGATGGGAACGCCCATATGGAAAATCTTGCTGACCCGGGCCGTGTAATACCCCTTGTCCTTGAAGGACTGCGACCATGTTTTGCGTTCGTCACCAATATTTTCGCGACCGCTCACATATCCGTAGGTAGTGGTGGCATTGGGGTAATATCCGCTCATAAAAGAGGCCCTTGAAGGGCCACATACCGGATATTGGCAATAAGCTTTCGTAAATCGGGTCCCTTCCGATGCCAGCTTGTCGATATTGGGCGTATGTACGGCCTTGTTTCCATAGGAAGATACGGCTGTTGCGGTAAGGTCATCGGAAATGATAAAAAGTACGTTGTAGTCCTGTGCCTGTTTCTGGGAATAGGAAACTAGCGGTATGCATGCAAAAAACACAAAACTTAGGGATAAACTTCTTTTAATAAATGGTATTGGCATAGTTTTCTCTTTTTTAGTTTTCTGCACGTGCAGCCTCCTTGCCTTCCACAATAATGGAAACTATCTCTTGTTTTACTTCGGGTTTGATGGGTTTTGTGGTGTTATGCCCCACATCGGTAATGGTAAATGTAGCAAATAGCGGCAAATGGTCAGACCCAATGGCGGGTAAGGTTCTTATTTGATGCACTTCCATGTTCCTGGAGTGGAACAGCAAGTCTATTGGGAAACGGAACAACTTTGGCCTTACCGGAAAGGTGCTGTAGAATCCTTTTCCCAAGCGGGCATCCTTTAATTTGGAGGCCTTGGCGAACAATTTTGAGCTTTTGGACCAACACACATTGTTGAAATCTCCCGAAACCAAGGTGGGCATGTTTTTTTTACATACCAATTGGGCGACCATCATGAGTTCAGCGTCCTTTTGTTTGGAGGTAGGCTTTTCCGTAGGACTTGGCGGTGGTGGGTGGATGCCCCAAAAGATGAAATCGGTACCATTTTTATCTACCAAAGTAGCTTCAATGGAAGGGTGTTCCTCAGAAATCAAGTAATGTCTTTGGCAGTCTTTTACCTTGAGTTTCGAATAAAAATGCATCCCATACCGGTTTTCTTTGGGAATCTTATGTGAAAAGAGAAAATCACCTTCAATTTCCGAGAGGGCTTTTTCCCATTCTTGGTTGCTTTCCATGGTCAGCAAAATATCCGGTTGGATTGTTTTGACCAACCCGATGAGTTTTTGATGGTCGGTATTCTTTTGCAGCACATTTACACTGATCAAGGTGATGGTTTCCTTGGAATGGTTTGTGGGTCGTTTTCGAAAAGGAATGTAAGGCCAGATGATAAAAAGCTGGTGGGCAATTGCCATTAGGAGCAATACATTGATGAAAATATTGGGATATGTGTCTATACCACCTATGAGCAAACTGAGAATGGACAATATGGCCAATAGTGCCAAGAGTTGAATTCTCACAAAATCAAATATCCTAAAAAACCAATGCTTGAAATCCAATAAGGGTAAAAAGCTTAACAGGGCAGATAGAATTGACAAAAAAGTCAGTGCAATACGCCAAGTTTCCATGTGCAATTTTTATTGAATTTTACTTCAAATTGGAGGTAAAGGAATCAATGGTAAGTTAGCACTAAATTTTAAATGGTCGAAACTGTTTTGGATTTTGGAGTATTCTTCTGGGGTTATTTCACTCCAAGATGTTTCAGCAAACCATCAAGGATTTCATCATTTTCATCCAATAAATAATCTTTAATAAAGATATCCGGTATCACACCTTCCTCTTGGGTGCTGCCGTTCACGCGAACAATTTTTCCTTTGGAAACATTTACGGTAATCCCAGTGTAGGGGAGCTGGTATTGGAATTGGGAGGCAAATAGGGAGGGGTA
>JAUICT010000182.1 GCA_030429325.1 Bacteroidia bacterium | reverse complement strand
CAACTTAGCCGAAAGAACAAAAATCTGGAAAGTCTGTTCACCGAACTTACCCGCTAATCTTTGGATTGATTTAGGACACCATCCCTTTTCCGTTGCTCAAAAATGGTGATGAACATACGAACACTGATGTTTCTAGCCCGCTGCTTGGCTTTCTCCGCATTTGGACCAATAAAATACGTATCCAAAGTAGCGATCCAATGGCGTAGCCATATTCCAAAATGATAATCGGTTATGGAATACCCCATTTCCTTATCCAACTCTGCATGCACCAACAAGGGGTTTCCCTTATATTTTTGGACAAAAAAGAGGTTGGTTTCCCAAAAGTCGGTCAGTTTTTCCATGTGCTCGGGCCAGTCCGTAATGGTATCATTAAAAAAATGCCCTATCTCGGCATCGGCGCGAACTTTTTCATAGAACCGGTGTACCAATTTTGAAACATCCTCCCTGTTTTCAATATCTTGTTTCTGCATAGGTGATCTAAGCTTTTTCTTGGAATTCATCACAGTCCAAGCGGATATCGGAATGCCTTAACTTTCTTTCCAGTAAGCGACAATAATGACCGGTACCGTCTTTTGTATAAAATTTACAGGCAAAACAAGTTCGTTGCACCGTTAGAATTCCCTGCTGGTTCAACTGATAAATAAGGTTGCCCAAGGTCTTGAACAGCGTTTCCTTTTCACTGTTGGATGCACTTTCCAATTGCGTTGCCAAAGGGTTGGCAAAATCTTCGGTTTCCGTTACCACTTCCTTTCCCTTATCCGACAAAAAAATGGAGTAACTCCTACTATCCTCAGAAGAGTGGTCTTTTGTGATAAGACCTTTTCTTTCCAAAACTTTAATGGCATCGCTAATAGTTGGCTTTGTTACATTGAATTCCTTGGCCAAAAAACTAACATTGTTGTAGCCTGTTTTGTGATAGGCCACAAAAATCAGGATTTGAATCTGGATGGGGCTCAGCCCCAAACTTTTGGCTTTTTCCCATAACAATACTTTAAAAGCTTGGGAAATACGCTCCAGGCCTGCCACAATTTTACTGGAAAGATCTTGCTGTTGCTGTTTTGTATCAAAAATACTTTTCTTCATAAAAAACAATGCCTGCCAAAGGCTTTTCGACAGGCAAAGTTAGTAATCCTAATTAAATTAGGTGCAATTTTCCATTTCAATAATATAATATCCTTTTTCTTGGATTTTCAAGGCCACTTCATCTGGCACAGCTTGTATATGGCAAAACCTACATTCTTCAGTTGATAATTGCCCTGTCCCAAAAGATTTGGTTTCTAAATACTCCCTGCCATAGGAAAAAATGGCAGTGGTGTCCTGCAACGTACTGGGCACTAAAATATCAAAGTGCATGGTATTGCCATCCATACGTTGTACATAGGTATCCCAAACAGCAACTTTCATCACACTATTTTACAGTAAATGGCAATGAAAGATCACCACTTGCAACACTAAAAACCTGATACACCCCCAGCATGGGTATGTTATCCATGCTTGTGTTCACCTTCATAAAAGCCGTTACGCCATCGTATTTAAAATCCGTTCTATTATTCATACGATATTTAGGCACCACAACCTTAATGGTTTGCCGTTTAGTAACCACGGGATATCCTGGTGAGTCCATATACATAGGCATTCCTGGATTGGTTGGAGGCAGCACTACGGTTTCATCCGCTTTTTTGAACTGTTTTACCGACAACCCTCCCGGTACACGTTTGTCCTCAGTCAAAATTACCCAATGGGGATGCCAAACAATACCATCATTTGTATAATTGGCATCATTGTTTTCGTCCCAAAGAGGGGTGTCATCAAAATCTGGATGCGATGTTAGGGCCAAAGCCACAATCCCGTCTGTATTTCCAAAACCAATATCCGTGGATTCCAAACTTGTGGGGAAAACATACCCCAAAACGGGCGCACCATCCAACTGTCCATTTGGTACGGGCACCGTATTACCTGCTTGACCTTTGACCATTACTTCCCATACTAGTACACCCAAATCTGGGTCATGGGAAATTTGTACGGACTGGATAGCAAAATCATCGGTATCATAATTGCTTTCTTGAGCGATGGAATCATGGATAAAACCACAAGCTGCAATACCAAGTATAATCGTTCGAAACATTTTCATTTTTATAAATTTAGGATTCCTAACTATTAAATTCAAACTAAGACTTTACATCTTCCAAAGAGGCCCCAAAGTTGATATGCAACACATGCCCGTTGGGCGTCACTAAAGCAGGAACCGACTTAACACCAAAGTCTTCCGCAATGGATATTTGCTCTTTCTTTTCTCCCAAATGGACAATATCAAGATTTTCAACCCCCACTAAATCAATGATTTCGATTTCCGCTCCTACACATACAGGGCAGCCTGCATGATAAAAAATTGCTTTACTCATTTTTGTTTATTTTAAGTTGTAGCACTATTGCTATGCAAATATAGTTAGGATTCCTTATTTATAAAATTTTTTATCTTATTTTTTTGCTCTATACCTACATTTTAAGAATCCCATTCTTTGAAAACCCATCTTCTTGCAACTGGCTTCCAAGTCAAAATATGGTACTTTTGCGGTTGGAAACAAAAGCAACCTCATGAAGAAGAATCGTTCCCAACTAGAGCTTACGAAAGAAGAAATGACCTCTTATGGCTATCAAATCATAGACGCCATAGTGGAGCATCATGATACCCAAAAAGAAAAACTACCCGTAGCCTTGGGATCTCGGGAAGAAATGGACACCCTCTTTTTGGAAGAAGCACCCGAAATGGGAACAGAACCCAAAGAAGTACTCAATTTTGTACTGGAAAAGGTCATGACGAAGAGCACACTCATGTCGCACCCCAAATCGTATTCCTTTGTTCCCGGTCCCAGCAATTATATCAGTGCCATGGCCGATACCCTTGCAACAGGATACAATATTTTCTCAGGGGGATGGGCAGCCTCCCCGGCTGCGGCAGAATTAGAAATTGTCACCATTCAATGGTTGCTGAAAATTTTTGGATTTCCAAAGAAAAAAGGGGGAGGTATTTTTACCAGCGGGGGCTCCATGGCCAATTTAACTGCTTTGACCACTGCCCGAAGAATCAAATGTGGGGATGATTTTTCCAAAGCCATCATTTATCTCTCGGACCAGGCCCATTCCTCCAACATCAAGGCCATTCGCGTATTGGGATTCAAAAAGGAACAGATTCGTATCATTCCCACAGATAGTGAGTTTAAATTTTCAGTGAACAAACTCAAGAACTGTATTGCCAAAGACCGATTGGAAGGTCTTATGCCCTTCTGCCTAATCGCCACTTCGGGAACTACCAATACAGGCACAGTAGACCCCCTTTCCGAACTGGCCTCTATCTGTAAAAAGGAAGATATCTGGTTCCACATCGATGGCGCTTATGGTGCAGCGGCTATTTTATCAAAAACAGGAAAATCCTTGATGAAGGGCATCGAAAAAGCAGATTCGCTTACTGTAGATCCCCACAAATGGTTTTATCAACCCTATGAAATGGGCTGTTTATTGGTCCGCAACCACAAATATCTGAGCCACACCTTTACCGAAAAGCCTGAATACTTGAGGGACATTGAGGGGAACACGTCTGAAATCAACTTTTACGATCATGGTATCCAGCTGACCCGAAGGTTTAGGGCACTAAAATTTTATATGTCCCTAAAAACCTTTGGTCTTCAAGAATTTCGGAATGCCATCAGCTATAATATTGAGCTTGCCGAGGCCACAGAAGGCATTTTACGCAAAAGCAAACGTTGGGAAGTAGTTTTTCCGGCTACTTTGGCCGTCATCAATTTTAGGTACAATCCCATTTCCAAAAGGTATACCGATAAGGAACTGGATGGCATCAACCAGTACATTTCTGAAAAAGTGGTGTCCTCCAGAAAGGCTTTACTGGTCACCACCATCCTCCATGGACAGATTGTCTTGCGGATGTGTTTGATCAATCCTAGAACCACCTTGGATGATGTGAAGGAAACCTTGGAGCTCTGCAGCGGCTTTGCAACAGAAATAGAGGAAAAATTGGCAAAAGGATAGAGTCTTAGTTGATTCTATCCAGATTCTCATCCACATTCTTGTTTTTAAATGTATTGGATGTAGCTCCCCCGAAGCTATATTTTAGGGACAGGGCCATTTCGCGCCCGTCAACATAATAGGTTCCATTGGCCTCCACTCCATTGATGGAATAGCTTTCACCATAGTTCATGGCTTTGGTAATATCATTGAACCTAAGGGCACATTGAAGCTTTTCAAATAAAGTGGTGGTCACAGAGGCATTCAGCACTACCATTCCATTTCTTTCAATAATCCCCTCTTTCCGTTGGGTCAAAGCATATCCTCCTACAGAAACGATGGTGTCTTTCGCAACTCTCAACTGTTGATCGGTGTAGACGTACAGATAGGGTTTGGCCTTGGTGAACACTGCAGATATATCCTTGATTTTGTTGTAGGTCATGCTCACTGAATTGGTCGAAGACCAGATTTTATGGGAAAATGGCACCGTCAATCCAAGATAATAACCGGATTCTTGATCCAGATTGTTCTCGGCCAGCAGGGCAACCGTGTCGTTTTCGTTGTATCCAATCATAAAATATCTGGGGTTCTTATTTGTGTAGACACCTCCAAAGACAGACACCTTCCCAATCTGAAGATTAGTGGAAATCTCATTGGTGACCGTAGGTATCAAATCCACATTGTTCCCTGCTTCCAAAAAGGGGTTTATGAACACCCTCACGGAACTGGTTCGGGAAAAATTGGGCCGATTGATGTTTCTGGAGTAGTTCAACGAAAGGGTTTTGGTGCTGTCTATGGTAAAATTCAAACCCACTTTGGGAAAAATCCGGGTGTTTTCACGTTCAACCAAAGGTTGTAGGTCTTTTTCAAACTGGCCCTCAACTTGATTGTATTCCACTCTGGCTCCCAGATTAAACTTGAACTTCTCCCCAAAACTTGATGCCGCATTTGTATAAATGGCATAAAGACTTTCTTTATAATCGTAGTTGGTAACGTCCCCATGGGCTGATTCAGGTTGATCAATCTGACTGAACGCATCAGCTTTGGCCTCGTTCCAGCTTGCACCAAAGTCCAGCTGTACGTTGTCGGAAATGACCTGTTCAAAATCCATACGGGCCGCCAAGGATTCAATTTTATAATCCTGGTTTCTGCTTTGGTCCAGTACCAAGCCTTCATTGTTGTAGTTGTTTGAAATATCCGTTTGCAACTTTTGATCAAAAGAGGAATATTGGATTCCCGTAAAAAGGTTCAAGTTTTCAGTAAGCCTTTTGTTGAAATTGAAGTTGGCACTAAAATAATCCCTCCGGTTAT
>JAUICT010000181.1 GCA_030429325.1 Bacteroidia bacterium | reverse complement strand
TGTGGCCTTCAGTACCGTACTCAGTATTTTTATTGTAGAATCCATAGACAAGTACTTGGACTCCAAATATGATGAGAAATACAACGATACGGAGAATAAAATTAGCTGGAATCTTTCCTTTGGCCCCAATACCATGGGAGTTGCCCTTCGTTTTTAGCTTGGGAGTCCAACAATTGTTCATAATTTTTTTATTTAGATTGATTTAAAATAATTATTTTTGCCCATCCATTGTATCGATAGATGGGAAAGAAGAAAAAAAAGAAAGAATCCAAAAAGCAGAAGAAGGCCTTGTTAAAAGAGCTAACACCCTCCAATTGCAAGACCAAATGCTGTAAAAAATATAAAAAGGGGGAAAACAAGCGTTGCAAGCGCTGTCCTTGTTTTGATCTTTTAAAGAAAGTTGCTTAAAAAATCCACCAATTGGTGGATTTTTAGGTCTTATGGGTTTCGTTTTTGGGATATATTCAAGACCATTCCATTTTCCATGAGCTGTTTTAGGTATTCCGTATCAGATGAAGAAAGGTATTCGCGTGCTCTTTCAAAAAAACGCCTGCTATGGGCACAACCTTCCGTGCAACTCTGCAAGTGTTGTTGATAGGCCTCTTTTTTACTTTTCATATATACTAAATAGGCTGCAAAGTTTTCCATTCCCAACTGGCGCTCATAGTTATGCTGGTCTGTCCAATAGTCAAGTTCATCCTGTAGGCCCATGGTGTATAACTTTTGCTCATATTGTGCATCCCGTAGGGCAAGATTCTCATAAAAAATTAAGTTTTGAGGCGTAACGACCTCCTGTTGGGCCAGCAGCAATGGTCCAAAACAAAGGAACAATATGAAGGGGGTTATGGCTTTCATGGCAATCTTTTTTTAGTAAGACGAACAAGTACCCCAATGCTTGCACATCGTTACTTTAAGATACCATGAAATTACTATGGATAAAAAGAAAGGGGACAAACTGCCCCCTTACTCGTTCATACGTAAGAATTGTGCTATTTCCCTAGCATTAAAAGCTCATTGCACTTAATTTCAGTAACATAGCGTTTTTCACCTTCTTTGGTTTCATAGGCCCTGGACATCAATTTTCCTTCTATGATGACTTCCTTGCCCTTGACCAGATAACTCTCGGCTATCTCCGCCATTTTACCCCAAGCCACTATGTTGTGCCATTGCGTATCGGTTACTTTCTCGCCATCGCCATTCTTATAAGATTCGTTGGTAGCTACAGAGAACTTGGCCAATTTATTGCCATTTTCCATGGTGATGATTTCCGGGTCGTTCCCCAGGTTACCGATTAACTGTACTTTGTTTCGTAGTGAATTCATGATTTAAGATTTAAGTGTTAAAAGTTATTGCTATCGAATGGGTTTTGTTCGACAGGGCAAACATAGCAACCGTTCAAAGCAAGAATCGGTTTGAAATCATTTGTTTTCGTTTGTAAACGTATGTAAATGATTGAAAACAGACACTATCCTTTAACTACTTACCAAAAAACATTGATTATTTAAAGGTACTGGTGGGTTTTTGGCTGTCTTTGTAGAATGATTTCGCTATTCTAAAAATCATATAAACTATAAACCAACCAACGGATTGCCAAAACCAATCAAGGCTTAGGGCATTTCTGACTCTTAATTCAGGATGGAGCAATTGATAAGGCGTCCTTTTCAGCAGGGGTAAAAGGCCCGGAATAAGAAAAATAGCAATTGCAACACCCAGAAGAATGAGCAATGCAGCAATTATTCTATATAAAATTTTGCGGTTTCTGGACACTTCACTAAAAGTATCAAAATCCGTTCTTTCAAAAAAACTTGATCGGTGTTTGTCCCATATTGTATATAGGTGTTCCTCAATAAGGAACCAAGTGACCCAAAGTATGGAATCGGTGTCTAATAATTGAAACAGAACACCTAAACCATGGCAGCCATACGGAGCATCAACAAATATACTGTGGTAAAAAGATTCAGTCTTGGAAAACGGATGTACGACAAAATGGAGACCATCTATATCCAAGAGCATGACCCCAAAAACGGTGAAACCCAAAAAGTCTTTAATAGCGATAAAGAATATGTAATCGATATTTCTGCTGACATCTACCTTTCCCTTAGCCAAGATTTTATTGTACGTAGTGTGGACAATAAATAAACAGTACCCATACGAACTAAAGAAGCAACAAAGACACTTCAATTGTTAAAGCTTGTTAAATACTTGATTTTCTGATATATAATTATATATTACATATATGGATTTCGCAATAGCACACTTCAAAGACATTCTATTCTAGGCCAAGTAATTGGCCAAAATCCATTTGCGGAGATTTCTCCGTTTCCCATCACTCAACATAAGATTGTGCCCTCACCAAGGTCCATATCCGTATGGTCCGAGTCGGCCACATAGTAAAAAGTCAAATCATAAATTAAAAAAACAAAAAATGGAAACTGTAAAAACAAAGAACAAGACCTTTAAAAAATTGGGTTTCACCTATTTGGAAACCGCAGAAATTGTAGTTACCCTCAATACATTGTTGGCCAACTACCAAGTGTTCTACAATAAGCTCAGAAATTTTCATTGGGATGTTGAAGGACCAGAGTTTTTTGAACTCCATGAAGTTTTTGAAAACGAGTACAATACTGCCAAAGAGAATATTGATATTGTGGCAGAGCGTATACGCGTTTTTGGAGTAAAACCCAATTTCACCTTAGAAAAAACCATAGAACTTTCCCAAATCAAAGAACCCAAAAAAGAGCTTTCTGCCATAGAAATGGTAAGGGAAGTATTGAATGATTATGAAATACTGCACAACAATATGTTGGACGGTATCAATGCTGCCTTGGAAAGTGGTGATGTGGCCACGGAGCAAATCCTCACCGATTTCCTCATGCACATGGAAAAAAGAAATTGGATGTTCACTTCGTATCTGAAATAATCAGGGAGAACATCAAAAAACAAATCAATTATTAATAAAAAACGTATACCCATGAAAAAAATAGCAACACTTTTATCTGTCTTTGTCCTTGCAGCAGTAAGCAGCTATGGACAGAGCGAAAATCCTGGAAAAATGAATGCCATGATCCACAAAACTTTTTCCATAGAAAAAGATGGTACGGAAATACCGTATAATCTCAAGGTACTGGAACACCGGAACTATCCCATGGCCCTGAAAGGTGGAGATAAAAATAAAATCAATCAAGACCGTGAAGCCAAACCGGCCGTGGTAACCAAACTTATTGCCGTAGACACGGACAATGACCAAGATTATGAACACTACATGGTCTTAAAGTACAGGCGATCTGTAACAGACAGTTTTAAGGTAGTCCCAACCAAAAAAGGGTTTGCCGTTAAAGTTGATGATAAGACCATGCAGTACTTTGTAAACAAGGGCATTTATTTTATCAATAACAAAGATCAAGACTTTTTCTCTGTTGAAGAATTCAGGGAAATTGGGTGATTTTCAGGTTTCGTTTTTTGATTGACAAATGGGCCGGGAGCAATTCCCGGCCTTTTGCTATGTAAAATCCGGCCAACCGTAATACCTTTGGTATTAATACGTAAAATAAACTCTATGGCACCTTGGTTGCAACCCATTACGTTGGAAGGAGAGCTGGTAAAGCTGGTCCCTATGCAAACCGAACACAAAGAGGCTTTGGTCTCCGCGGCTTCGGATGGCAAACTTTGGGAATTGTGGTATACTTCCGTTCCATCCCCAGAAACCATTGGCTCCTACATGGACATTGCATTTTCGGAACAAAAAGCTGATAGGGCACTTCCGTTCGTCATTATAGATAAAAAAACCGATACCGTAGTAGGCTGCTCCCGCTATCTGAATGCCGATGCCAAAAACAGAAGGGTTGAAATCGGGGCCACTTGGTATGCTGAACGGGTGCAACGGACCGGGGTCAATACCGAATGCAAGTATCTACTCTTGAAACACGCTTTTGAGGTATTGGATTGCATAGCGGTGGAGTTCAGGACCCATTTTCACAATTTTCCTTCCCGCAATGCCATTCTTCGCTTGGGTGCCAAACAGGAAGGCATCCTAAGAAACCATCGCATTGGCGAAAATGGGGTTATTCGAGATACAGTACTTTTTTCCATTTTGGATAGTGAGTGGAACTCTGTAAAAACTTCCTTGAAATTTAAGATGATACGAGGGAAATCCAAGCCCTGATTACATTTGGGCCTTTTTCAAAAGACTGGCAAAATTGTAACTGGCCAATTCCAGATTCCGGTAACTTTTGGCCTTGGCATCCTCCAAATTGCCTACATGGTTTAAAATGGAGACCCCATACTGAAGTCCCATCTTCTGCATATCTTCTATGGAAACATCCATAGAGCCACAAAAAGCGGCAACAGGGATATTTTTAGCCTGTGCAGAGCGCACTACCCCATTGATGGTTTTCCCGGAAAAGGTCTGGCCATCCATTTGTCCTTCGCCAGTGATGACCCAATCGGCATCTTCCAAGGCATCATCAAAATAGGCCAGCTGCATAATCAAGTCCACCCCCGGGGTTAAATGGGCATTCAAAAAAACATGGGCCCCTGCCCCCATGCCCCCAGCAGCACCAGCACCCGGAATTTGCTGTACGTCCACCCCAAAAACAGCATAGAGCACTTGGGCAAAATTTTCCAATCCATGGTCCAAAAAAACGACTTCTTCTGGGGAAGCTCCTTTCTGAGGTCCGTATATGTGGGCCGCACCTTGTTTTCCATGCAAAGGATTATTGACATCGCAGGCCACCTGAACATTAATTTCGGATAATTTGGCATGAACTTTTTCCTTGCTGATGTGTTTTACATGGATAAGATTCCTCCCCACAGGTTCCAAAACTTGACCATCCTTGTCCAAAAATTCATACCCCAAGGCCGTGGCCATCCCCATGCCTCCATCATTGGTGGCACTGCCCCCAATGCCAAGAACAATGTTTTTTGCCCCCTTTTCCATGGCATCCAAAATCATTTCACCTGTTCCCAAGGAAGTGGTGTGCATGCAGTTCATTTCCGATTTGGCCAATAATTTATAGCCCGAAGCTTCGGAC
This sequence comes from Bacteroidia bacterium, assembly GCA_030429325.1. Lineage (GTDB taxonomy): Bacteria > Bacteroidota > Bacteroidia > Flavobacteriales > Flavobacteriaceae > Flagellimonas. Next base: position 306 of record JAUICT010000181.1, on the reverse strand, counting down.
ATTTCAATGAATGCCGTTTTCCCATCCCCCGAAAGCAGATAAGCTGATTCTATCTCACGAAAAAGGGGGTCATTTACTGTAACGGAAACCATTTTTGCATGGAGGTAGTCCCTTACAACTTCAATGGTACCATCCCCACCATCGGCCAAGGGCTTTTTGACCATTTCAGCCTCTGGAAAAACTTTTTTGATACCACTTTCAACGGCATCGCAAAATTGCCGCCCTGTGAGTGAACCTTTATATTTATCGGGAGCCAGAACAAATTTCATACTTACAATGTACTCAAGAATATTGGAGAATCCCCGG